>JAYVFW010000216.1:0-14428 GCA_043772715.1 Phormidesmis sp.
GGCTTCTGCCCCCTAAGTCCCCCATTCTGGGGGACTTTGAACCGGAATTTTTGGCTTGAAGTCCCCCATTCTGGGGGACTTAGGGGGCTTCCCGAACTCACAATCGGAGCGAACCATTTCTGTCGCACTGACGTTAACCACTAGCCGCCACCGACGATCGTCACAATTTCTAAGCGATCGGCGTTTTTGATTTCGGTTTCTGCCCAAAACTGACGATGCAAAATCTCGCCGTTATACTCCACCGCAATCAAACGAGGATTTAGCCCTAACTGTTCTAGCAGCTTTGGCAGGAGCATTTTAGAGTCGCAGGTGTGAGGCTCTCCATTAACTTGAAGGGTGACTAGATCGGACATTTTAACCCCACAAGTCCCCAGTTGATGAATGCTCGTTTGAGAGTGTTCTCTGTCTCCCGTGCAAAGTCTGCTTCTGGTTGAGTTGAGCTAGAAAATATTGCGTCGCTAGCGTGGGCTGATCGGCTTGCATAATCGCTCGAACGACTGAAATCCGATACGCTCCGGCTGAGAGAACTTCTTGAACATTATTGGTATCGATGCCCCCGATCGCAAACCAAGGCATCAGACAATGTTCTGCTGCATATTTCACATATTCGACCCCGGTCGCCACCTTGCCTTCTTTAGTCGGTGTTTCATAAACCGGTCCGACTCCGACATAATCTGCCCCTTCACGAATGGCGCGGTCTAGCTCGCTGGGGTTGGTAGTAGAGCGACCGATCAGCCGTTGAGGCCCCAACATTTGACGGGCTAACTCAAGAGGCAGATCTTGCTGCCCTAAATGCACGCCATCGGCATCAACTGCTAATGCTAAATCAATGCGATCGTTAACGATAAATAGCGCTCCATATTCCTGGCAAAGTTGTTGAATTTTGCGGGCATTGCTGAGACGGGTCAGATCGTCGGTTTCTTTGTCGCGATATTGCACGATCGCCAATCCACCTTGCAGGGCTGCTTCGATCGTGTCAAACAAGGTTTCTGAAGGAGAGGTGACTAAATAGAGGGACGCTTGCTTTAATTTTTGATGACGCTGATAAGCCATCAGGCTGCTCTCTAGCGTGTAGACCTGATAGCGCATCTGCTTAACGGCTGCTGCCATCTCGGTGCTGTAAATCTTGCCATATTCTTCGAGAACTCTTAGGGCTTCTTCGATGCGGCAAAAATTGACCTGCAAGACTTGTTCAATGCTGTCTCGCGTTTCTTCTTGAGGGTGAGTCAACTCAGTGCCCAGATCGCCGGGAGTATTGCGGGCGGCACGAAGTTCGGGCGTGTGCCACTTGGCGAGTTCTTGCCGCAGATATTTACAGCGCTCAGTCAGTTGGGCGTTGTTTAGACCAAAACGGCACCATTCTTCAACGACCCGGATTCCTTCGCGAGTGCGATCGAGGTTGGCATCTAGAATTCGATAAAGCGCAGGTTGTGCAAATTGGCTGTGGCGGTGTGTATTGCCCATTGGAACAAACCTATGAATTTTTCATCTTAGCAGCCAGAGGGAACTGAAATTAGAAGGCACGATCAGGGACTTTATTTCAGTCATTTTGCCATTGAGTTGAAGTAGATAGCTCTACCTTATCCTCTGATCTCTGGCTTCTATCTTGTATTTTCAGCTATTAACTTTTGTGAAGTTTGTCTCGTTTCATAGATCTGTAGACAAAATTGAAGGATTGTTTCCGCACGCTACCAGGCGTAAAGATTGCTCACTCTCAATTACACTCGTTCATCTGATCCTAAAGCCGTGTCTAGGAGAAAAGTCGTGAGTTGGTTTCCTGCTCGAATTGATCGCTCAATCTGTCTTCAAACGATCGTCTCTAAAGGGGACAATTGGAGCCACGCTAAATTAGGAACATTCGTCACTCTTTCTCTGCTGTGTGGTTCGACGCTGGGGCAGTCAGCCGTCGTTGCCCAGGTGCCTTTGCAAGTCGCGCAAACGTCAAGCAGCCAAGCATCAAGCTATGGTCTGCTGTTTGTCAACTCGACGATCGGAATCGATTCTCACAATGGCAGTGAGCAAGCACCGCTCAAAACTATCACCCAAGCCTTGCGCGTGGTGCAGCCCAATACAATCATTGTTTTAGCACCCGGAACCTATAGCGCTGAGACAGGGGAGACGTTTCCGTTGCAGCTCAAGCCCAAAACTACGATTAAAGGAGAGCCGCGCGATCGTGGTCAAGCCGTGATCATCAAAGGCAGCGGGGTTTTCTTGAGCCGCAGTTTTGCACGTCAGAATGTGACGATCGTCGGCGCAAATCAGGCAGGGTTAACCGGGGTCACAGTGACCAATCCTCACAATCAGGGCTATGGGCTGTGGGTCGAATCGACTAGCCCAGTTGTGAGCGACAACACCTTTACGGCAAATGGGCATGACGGCGTATCAGTGGTAGGCAGCAGTGCGCCGCTGCTTCGCAATAACTATTTCTACCAAAACGGGGCAAATGGCATCACCATTTACGGCACTTCTCGCCCAGAGCTAGCGGAGAATATCTTTGAGAAAACGGGGTTTGGCATCAACATCGCTCAAAATGCGGCTCCGCGAATTGTCGGCAATCGAATCACTCAAAATAAAGATGGCATTGTGATTCAAGGCAGAGCACAGCCGATTCTTCGCAACAACGTAGTCGATGGCAACGATCGCGATGGCATAGTGGTGATCGCGGGCGCTCGTCCAAATTTGGGCACCTCTGCCGACTCCGGAAACAACACGTTCTTAAATAATGGTCAGCTTGACATCAACAGCAAGGCAAGCAGCGAAACCATTCCGACGTTTGGCAATCAAATCGCTTCCACTAAAACCAATGGCAAATTAGACTTTTCAGGCACTGCCACAGTTGCCGACACTTCTACCGCCTCGCCAATTAACGTTGCGTCGTCGATCGGCTTTGGGCAACAGCTTCCCCGCGCCCAGCCACCTAGCATCTCGATTTCGGTGCCGCCTACGGCAAATCCTGCGCCAGAAGCTCGCCGAACGCCGCTCTTTTCTAGACCTGCGACCACCAGTGCGGCTCGCCTTCCCTTGCCTAAAGCGGTCATCACCCGTCCCGCGCCAATTCGGGTGGCACCGCCTACGTTATCGCCTGCAACGCTTCAGCGTGCTTTGTTTAACCGCACAGCGCCGACGACTGGAGTGATCGAGATTCCCGTTCCTCCGCCTGAGTCTGGCTCAGTTGCCTCGGCTCCTGTGGCAATCCCAAGTTCATCTTCAGCTATACCTTCTCCTCCGATCGCCCTGTCTAATTCTCAAGGGGTGCTTCCGGTTCCTAAAGGTGACGCTCCGATCGGAAATGTCGGCAATATGCCCACGGTTCCCGTTTGGCGATCGGCAACGAGAAATTCTGAAGGAAGTCCCCCTTTGCTGCCTAGTCGTGCTGTCGCTTTAGGATTGCGCTATCGCGTGGTCGTCGAAGCGGTGAGTGTGGGTGAGCAAGCACAGGTGAAAGCGATCGTGCCCAACGCTTTTATGGTTTCTTTAAGGGGACGTACTTTAATGCAAGCCGGGGCATTTGGCGACCAGGCAAAAGCTAACGAGCTTCTGCAAATGCTCTCAAGTCAAGGGCTGAGAGCTGCGATCGAGCAGTAGTTGCAGAAATATCTGCGATCGCCTCCACTTCTCGATCGGAACCCTTAAAATTTAGAATGATTGCATGAGCCGCTAGAACAGGATCTTTGATTCATGGATATCGTCGAGTTTTTTCAGCAAAGCACGGGTAAATGGTCTTCGTTGCGGACTAGCCACAACCTGGCGGTCAAACAACAGGAAGGCGGCAGATCAGACATTGTGATTGAAATGCTCGATCAGAGCGATCCTGAGGTGACTAAGCTCTGTGAATTGTATAAGGTCGATCCCACTTCGGCACTGTGCGGAGTTCGCATCACCTGGAATGGCACGATGGAATGGGATCAAGCGAAACATTCGGGATCTACAGTCTTGGTGCCCCTGAGCGCTGCAACGCCTAACGAAGGTCAACTGTTACGCAATATCGGTTACGCCGAAAAATCGCCCGTTTCAGGTCGTTATCTGATGAATGGCGAGGAACTGACTCTCACCACTGAGTCTGAGTCGATGTCTTCTAAAGAGCGGTTTTGGTTTGAAAGCCCAAATGTGCGCTTACGTCACACCATTCTCAAGCGATCCGGCGGCTTTAGCATGACCTCTTTCTGTTCTGAGATCCGGATGGGGGTTGCCAATCCACCAGAAAAAGCAGCCGATCAAGCAACGACTCCAGCGTTGCAGAATGAAGGAATGAAGTAGCGTCCCCGTGCCTACCCCTGACGGAGGGCAACCACGGGGGGATTGCCCCTACCCAAATCATCCCTTCATTCTGCAACGCCTAAGATTCTTCGCCTCCATTTTCTGCAACGGCTCTCAATTTGCTGTGAAAATCTGACCCATCAGGCGGCGGTGTAAATTGGTGAATGGGCGGCTGTAGCTCTTCGACCTCTGCGATCGCCGCCATCAAACTCAAATCCAATGCTTCAAACTCTTGGGTGAGCCGCTTTGAAATGTTGAAATTGGAAACTGTTTGCTCGATCGAGCCATCGATTTCTGTCTCAATTTCAATCAGAGGGTCTGATAATTCCACATCCTCGATCGCTGCAATGCGAGCAGGATTAACTAGCCCTTCAGCCCCCAATTCGCTCACAGGTTCACTCAACTCGTCTTGTTGAATCTGTTCTGCCAGAGCGACCCAAGCCGGAATCGGTTCTTCAGCATTCGCTGGGGTGAGAACGGGTGCTGCCGCGATCGGTTGGGGATTGGCTGGCGCGATCGCCAAAACTTGCCGCGATTTTTGACTCAGATCTCTCGGAAATTTGTTGCAAACTAACCGCTCAAACTCATAGTTAAAGTGATAGCAAGGCTGAGTGCGGCGCTTCCAGAGCAGCAAAATTTGATCGACCGAAACCGCTTTATAGCGTCCTTGATAAAGCGCTTCGATCACGGCTGATCGAATCCAATTTGCCGAAAAGTCTTTGAGCCAATGCTGAGTATGCTGGCTGACCGTGCGATCGCCCAAATCAAAACTATAGTGAGTTAGCAGATCGGTAGCATGAACGATCGCGCTTTTTTCGGGTTCTTGAATACTTTTCGCCAGTTCCGTCATAAGCGTGAGTCGCAGCAGTTCCCTTGATTGGGATGCACAATAGGTCTGCTTTGAGTTTAGATTAATTTCACAAAACATAGAGCTATTCAGGCGGACGAATCACACCTCCTTGCACCGGAGTCACGCCACTGCCGCTAAAAGATTCTCCGCCTCCTGTCCAATTAAAGTCGCTGATCCGCAAGCTCACCGAGCCAAGCTGTTGAATGGGGTTGTAGCGCAAACCCACGCTATAAGTGCGGCGGCTGTATTCTAAAAGATAGTCGGTACTGATTTCTCGACCCGTTTGCACGTTATAAACGGTTTGAAAGCCAACGCGAAACGGACCATAGAGTTGCTGCGTGATGCCTGCATAGAGAATCTGATCATCAGCGACCCGATCGAACAAAAAGGGCGACAAACCATCTCGAACCACCTGCGTGTAGGTGAGATTAAACGCGGTGTAGTCTAAAAATGGGCGCGAGAAATGACCAAACTGTCCAAATAGAGAAACGCTGCCGTTCAAATTGTTTTGGTTATCGCCATTGCTATAAGAAGTGCTCACTCCGGTTAAACCGACGGCTGCCGAAATGTAAGGAACCACAGGATTAGGAGAATAGCGCAGTCCTTCAGTTGGGGTTGCCGGGGCAGGAGTGCCCTGCCAGAGCAAAAAGCCGCGACTCAAAGCTGCACTGGCTTGAAACCGTCCTAAACTAACGCGATCGTTGCGACGAATCGGCTCTAAAAGGTCAGCCCGATCGGTGTCAGCATTCACAAACTGATAGCCCACCTGATAGCTGAGGTTAATGCCCGTCTTACCGATCGCGATAGTGGGTGAGAAAAACAGCGCTCCGATGCTGCTTTGAATATTTTGAAAGCCTAGCGAATTGTTGAACAAGCGATCGCGATAACTCGCTTCTAAACTTAGGGTGTGCGTTCCGATTAGCTGTTGCGCTCTGACACTTGCCCGCAGATTATTTTCAACTTTGCCCAAATCTAAACTGGTCAGCACTCCAACAGCGCGAATTTGAGTTCGGGGAGTAATTTGCGCCACCAATTTACTTCTCAAGCCAAAATTGTCTGGGTCAATCGGGTTGCCGCCGTTGGTAATCGCTCGTTGAATCAGAAATTGCGGAGTGAGCGTAAACTGCACCGGTCCTTGGGGAATGACTTCGATTTCTCGCTCAAGAAACACCCCGCCCCGATCGTCGGTATCGATGCCAAAATTCACCAAAGCGGGCTGGCGCTGATTGCGATCGAAAATAACTCGATTTCGCAATAGCGGCAGTGAAAATCGCTGATCAAACACCAAACGAGGGCGAGTCGCGACCAGTTCGTCCCGCAAGGGTGAGAGACGAGTCAGTTGTGCCCGTTCTGCTCTCACTTCGAGTTCTGGTGGCGAGAAGGGGTCATTGGTGAGACGAATTTTTTTAGCACGCCACCCTTCGGGATAAAACTCAATCTCGTCGGCTTCAAACCGCACCCGTCTGACATCTCCTCCCGCCTTCGGCACGATCGCTGCGCCAGCGATGTTGCGCCGCGACCCGAGCGTGAAATTGACCCCACCCGGACTAGAAACTTGCTGGGCAGGCTGAATTGCCGTGTTGCGATCGCCCACCGATCCTCCCGGCACGGTGCCTGCGGTGATGTCGGTCGGCAAACTGGGGTTAAAGTCACTGGCGGTGCTGGGCAAAAAGATCTCGCCCGCCGCTCGCTCAATAACGCCTTCTTCTTGAATCAGGTTATAGCGAAATCGCTGACCGCGTAACACTTGTTGCCCTCGCGTCAGCACCACATTGCCTTCAGCGACGGTGAGCCGATTGAGCAAATTGACTTGAATCCGATCGCCCGTCAGCAACGCGCCTCGAAATTTCAACGAGACGTTGCCCTCGGCGGTAAAGATTTGTCGCTGGGTGTCGTAGTCTTGACGATCGGCTTTCAGTTCTAAAAAGCCTTCTCTGCCTAACTGATTGACCGGAATATTGGCAGGAGGAACTGCATTATTCGGTGCAGGCGGTGGGATGGGAGAGGGGCTGGTCGGCAAATCAGGCTGCGGAATCTGACTCGGCGGCGGAGGAGTCAAAGGTTGACTCGTAGGGACTTGAGCCGAATTTAATGAATCAACCGATTCACTAAATGCTGCCTCACGCAGAGTTTTTGGAGCGCTTAAATCTGCAAGGCTGACTTGCGAAACTTCGGGCGGGGCTGGCTTGACAGATGTTTTAAGGATCAGTTGAGCAGACTCTGTAGAACGGGGAGCGGTCACCGTCGGCAGGGTCGGAGGGTCAAACCGGGAAGGAGCGGTGATGGATGGTGGTTCGGGTGGCAGAACCGGGAAAGGCATACGCTAAAGCTACTCGATCGAAACGCCTGACAAGCCCCGCACCAGAACGAAACAGAGGACAGGGATGGACTGCCCTCTGACCTTGCGGGAAAGTGGGGTTATTCCAAATCTCTCCGCTTGGGGTTCCGGGAGGGGTCACTGGATAGAAACCCAAAGATAAATAGCAATGAAAAGAAGGCAACAACGATATAAACAACGATTTTGAGTGTCACCATGCTGATAACTCCAGAGTGATAAAAGGCGCAAAAAGTTCCGTTAGGGACGGGATCGTCTCTATATATTACGTGAAGAGGGGTTCAATTCTTACGAAAAAGTGAAGGGCGCAGCGTTAAGAGCGGCGAGTCAGCAGGTTCCAGAGGGCGGCTAACTGTTTTTCTAGCCAAACCATGCCACCGTCAAGCCATTCTAGAAATCTCGTGAGCGGAGATTTAATGTAGCCGATCGGGGTAGCCCGCGTGTCGATATAGTCGGCTGTAGTGGATTGCGGAGATTTCTGAAGGGTTTGAATGGGATCTCGATCGAGGGAGATGACAATCTGAACCGGATCTCTCGACGGGGTTAGCGACTGAGGAGTCGATCGAGTGAGTTGACGACGATCGGTTTTTTGGTGAACGAGAATTGATCGCGACCGAGAGCGCGAAATTGGCTGAGGGAGAAAACGCTTGACCCAGTTTTGCAGCGACTGTCCGATCTCGATCGCTCGTTGAGACGGGAGTGCGAGCGTTCTAGAATCTTTCTGAGCCGATAAATGGGCGAGGGGCGTAAAGGTTTTCTCAATCTGTGCGGCGGCTGGTTTTCCTGTGAGGTGAGATCGCAGGTTTGCGCCTCGGAGGGCTTCAACTTTGCCAAACACTTCTTCAGACGTTAGCCACAAGTAATCTGCTGCTGATGCAATTGGAGTGGTTTGGTTGCCAATGCCCGTGTCTAACTGGTTTTTAGGACGTTCTCCAAAAAAATATCGGATGGCTGCCCAAACCAGTGACTCCATTTCTCCTAGCGACGGCAGTTGTTGAATCAGCTTTGCTAGATCAGCAGCGGTCGGAATGTCAGCCAGCGAACCAACGGGGTTAAACTCAGACAGGGTAAGTTCAGACGAGAACCAATCTAGCGGGGCTGGCTCAACGACGAGGGCTGATTCTTGAAAGAGATTTGCTGCGATCGCGATTGGTCCGCTTTGCACCCAAGCCATCAGTTGCCGAAAGATTCGCACGGGGGGCAGCAGCGTAGCCCGGTCTTCGGGGGGCAGCAACAGCGTTGGATAGGCTTGAGCAATGTAGTGTCGCCGCCAATATCGCCAATAGTTTGCCATTTCCCAGATGATGCGCTGTTTGAGATGGGTTTGCTGCTCGATCGTCAACACATCCATCACCTGATCGTCGATCGTGACTAAAACGAGATTGCGCGTGGAAATTAAAGAAGCAATGCCCTGAATTGTGGCAACCGATCTAGCAACAGATTGAGCGAGTGGGTGAGCAGAGTCGAGTGCTGCTAAATTTGCGCCAGTGAGTAGCCAACTGTCTTGAACCGCCGTCAACACCCGCTGAATTGGGGTGTCAGCGGTGAGCGGTGCCGATGGCGACGAATTTGATAAAGATGGAATCACCTTGCTGAGGCGGAGTCGTAAGACTGATCGCTGCACCGTTCGTTTAAGTTGTTGCCCAAGCAGCCGAGTCGATTGAAACAACACGTAGACCGGGTAGAGCAAAATTTGCGTTCCCCAAATGGTCGCAACTTTGAGATGGCGCGCTGCCTTTTTAGTCTGGTCAGCTATCTTTTGAGCTTGACGCGAGACGAAATTAAAGAGATGGCTTTGAAAGCGACCGGAGGAAGACATAGACTCAAAGGGGCGATTTGAACGTCTGTGTAGCGGTTTCAGACTTCTGGCTGTTTGTGTTTTGTCACTGAAAGTCTGTCACTGTTCAGTCTATGCTGTTCGCACCTCTAATGCTATCAAGATGACGAATTCGGCAAACTCTTTTAGTCTAATCACTGAAAATAATCGTCAAGAGATTTCAGAGGTGATCGATCGACTGCGCCAGCTCACGCAGCTTGATGTGCAAAATGGCTGGCGATCGTATCCCAGCGATCGATCTCAAATCGAATTAGATTGGCAATCTCAGCCGATTTGTGAACTTAACGACAAAGCGCATATTGCCTGGTCAAAAGGCGGTGAAGTCTTTTGGTTTTATCAACAATTTGTTTTACCAGAAAGTCTAAAGGGCTATCCGCTCAAGAATTTAACCTTGCGATTGGCGTTGACCTGGTGGGCAGAAGTTGCCGAGGTTTATGTGAATGGTCAGCAAGCTCAAGAGGGCGATTTGTTTGATCATTCAGCCAGAATTATTCTCAGTCCGTCTGTGAGTTTAGGCGAAATTATTACCGTGACTATTCGGTTAGTAAGTCCGGGTCATGATGATGGGGCATTGGTACGATCGCGCCTCATTTACGAATCAGATTATGATGCGATCGATCCAGGTTTTGTCGCTGATGAATTAGCTGTGTTGCAAAGTTATCTAGAAGTATTTAAACCAGAAAAATTAGGAGAACTCGCAGAAGCGATTCAGGCGATTCAGTGGAAGTTGATTAATCAGCGTGTTCTCTTCGATCGCTCACTGCAAATGCTTCGCGATCGGCTCAAGATTTTTAGTTCAGATCTCAAACAACACACAATTTATTTAGTCGGTCATGCTCACCTAGATATGGCTTGGCTATGGACGGTAGATGAAACTTGGAAAGTGGCTGAACGCACGTTTAATTCGGTTCTTAATCTTCAAAAAGATTTTCCTGAATTAACTTTTTGTCACTCAACGCCTGCCCTTTATGAATGGGTAGAGCAAAACCGCCCGGAACTGTTTGCCCAAATTCAGCAACAAGTGCAAGCGGGGCGATGGGAAATCATCGGCGGAATGTGGATTGAGCCAGAGCTAAATTTAATTAGCGGAGAATCGATCGCGCGTCAGATTCTCTATGGTCAACGCTATTATCAAGAAAAATTTGGTGACATTAATCGAGTCGCCTGGTTGCCCGATAGTTTTGGGTTTTGTTGGCAGTTACCGCAGCTACTCAAACAAGGCGGAATCGATTATTTTGTAACTCAAAAGTTGCGCTGGAACGATACGACAAAATTTCCCTACGAGATCTTTGATTGGCGATCGCCTGATGGCACTCAGATTTCTAGTGTGATGTCGGCTCCGATCGGAGAAGGCATCGATCCCCTTAAAATGGCGGCTTACACCTGGGAATGGACGACTAAAACGGGTAAGCTAAATCCGCTTTGGCTGCCCGGTGTAGGCGATCATGGCGGCGGACCCACTCGCGATATGTTGGAGATGGCTCGACGCTGGCAGACTTCGCCATTTTTTCCAAATTTAGTGTTTACGAGCGCGATCGAGTACCTCGATTCATTAATAACCAATCCGCTTCCAGTTTGGGATGATGAACTTTATTTAGAATTTCATCGCGGTTGTTACACGACTCATGCTGATCAAAAACAGCAGAATCGTAACTGTGAAAAAAACCTCTATCAAGCAGAATTATTTGCATCATTGGCAACGCTTACAACCGGAAATTCTTATCCTCAAAAAGCCCTAGAAATAGCGTGGAAAAAAGCACTGTTTAATCAATTTCACGACATTCTTCCGGGTTCTTCAATTGCTCAAGTGTTTGTCGATGCCAATCAAGAATGGCAGGAGAGCGATCGTATCTGTTCAATCATTATTCAAGAGTCGCTAGAAGCGATCGTTCAACAGATTTCGTTACCGCTACCACTCCATTCAGAGGCGAAAGCGATCGTCGTCTTTAATCCATCAAACTGGGAGCGTCCTTTTACCTGTTCTCAATATATTGATGGCTGGAAAATTTGTGACTCACAGGAGATTAACATTCCAGCGATCGGATACCGAGCCTTTTGGATTGTTCCTGATAATAAAGTTAATGAAATTACAGACTATCTCGAATTAGAGAATCAATTTCTTAAAGTTGTGATTGATTCTCAGACAGGCAATCTATCAAGTATTTTTGACAAAATCAATCAGCGAGAAGCTTTGAGCGCACCCGGAAATCAGCTTCAAGCCTTTCGCGATGCGGGTCAATATTGGGACGCTTGGAACATCGACCCAGAGTATGGAAAACAGCCACTACTGCCCGTTGAATGTCTGAAGATTGAAGCTTGCGATAGTCTTAGTTCCCCCGATCGTCAAATTTGTGTAACTCGCAAAATCGGTAACTCCACATTCAAGCAAATCTATCTACTTGAGCAAGATTCATCAGTTCTTAAAATCAAAAACACGATCGACTGGCAAGAACGCCATGTGATCGTTAAAGCTGCATTTCCACTCACAGTTCATGCTGATTTTGCCACTTATGAAATGCCGTGTGGTGCGATTGCGCGATCGACCAAACCGACAGCAGAACGCAGCCCGCGCGAACAAGCTCAATGGGAAGTTCCGGCACTCGGTTGGGCAGATCTTAGCAGCGACGACTATGGCGTGAGCGTTTTGAGCGATTGCAAACACGGCTACGACTGCCAGCAAAATCAAATTGGTCTCACCTTACTGCGCGGGTCTGAGTTTCCTGATCCCGAAGCCGATCGCGGCATTCACACGTTCACCTATGCTATTTATCCTCATGCAAAAGACTGGCGATCGGCTCAAACCATTCGTCAAAGCTGTGAGCTAAATCAGCCCTTACGAGTAGTGCATCTTGATGACTCTTTAAAGCTGCGAAACGATGATCAAAAGTTTTTTCCACCTAGTGGATCGTTTCTCGATTTGCAATCAAAAAATCTCATTCTGACTGCGTTCAAACAATCTGAAGATGACCCAGAAAAGTTTGTTTTGCGCTGCTATGAATGTCACGGAGAAGCCGCAGACCTTAACTTAAAGAGCGATTTGGATCTGACGATTGACTACTCTCTCGATTTATTAGAGCGATTTCAGAACGATGCCGCCCCTTATTTGATCGCACCTTGGAAAATCAAAAGCTTCTCAATCTCACAAAACCCCCAATCGGACATAGAAAGCTGAGAAGCCATTGATCAAGAGTCACAGAGATTTACTAGTCTTCATGATCTTCAAACGGGTCGTCTAATTCCTTTGCAGGTGGACCAAACGCCGTGTAAACTGCATATCCAGTCAAACCGACGATCGTCGCCAAGATTGAAATGTTAAGAGCTATTGCAGGTTCCATTTGAGTTTTTAAATGATGAGGTCGTTCCTCTATAATATTACGAAGTATTTAGAATTTTTGTCGAGATTATCATAAGGTGAGTTATGGCACAGCGGACGCGGTTGGGTGATGTTTTAAGACCTTTGAACTCTGAATACGGCAAGGTCGTTCCTGGATGGGGCACGACTCCCATCATGGTAGTGTTCATGGCGCTGTTTTTGGTCTTCTTGCTAATCATTCTGCAAATCTACAACTCCTCCCTCATTTTGGATGGGTTCTCTGTAGATTGGAGAAGCTTGGGCAGCTAATTTCAGCTTCTTAAGCGTTGAATATTGCATTTATTTCCCGGCTCGTCCGGGATTTTTTGTAGAGGCACGACGTGTCATGCCCCTACTACAATGATGAAAGCGTTGCGAGAGACAGGCAAATGAACTTTTTTGGCATTGGTTTACCAGAAATGGTCGTGATCATGGTGGTTGCCCTACTGGTGTTTGGTCCGAAAAAGCTTCCAGAAATTGGGCGCAGTTTAGGAAAAGGAATTCGCAGCTTTCAAGATGCCTCAAAGGAATTTGAGTCAGAATTTAAGCGAGAGGCAGAACAAATTACAAAAACCCCCAGCCAGCCCATGGAGGCGACTCTAGAGCCATCCCAGCCAACTCTTGCCCCAGCCGATGAAGTAGCTGCCCAACCCTCCGAAGCCATCGAAAAGGAAACCTCAACTGGATCATGACCGAAGCAACTTCGCCTAAATTAGTGATTCCTCAGTTGATTGTAGGGCTAGGCAATCCGGGCAGCAATTATGAAAAGACCCGCCACAATCTTGGATTTATGGCGATCGACAAACTAGCACGAGTTTGGCAAATTTCCTTATCTGAAAATCGCAAGTTTCAGGGCATCGTCGGCGAGGGCACCCGTCCGGGCGGCAAAATTAGATTGCTAAAGCCGTTGACCTTTATGAACAATTCGGGGCAGTCGATTCGGGCTGTCGTCAATTGGTACAAATTAGCCCCAGAATCAGTGCTTGTGATCTACGACGATATGGATTTGCCTCTGGGAAAAATTCGTCTAAGATTATCGGGGTCGGCGGGCGGACAAAATGGCATGAAATCAGCGATCGTGCACCTCGGCACCCAAACTTTTCCCCGACTAAGAATTGGCATCGGCAGCCCCAAAACTGCTCCTGGAGACAAAGGTGCCGTTTCTCATGTGTTGGGCAGCTTCTCTGGGGCTGAGGCAAAATTAATTCCAGACGTGCTCGATTTGACGGTAGGCGCGATCGAACTCAGTCTCAAGCAAGGGGTTGAAAAAGCGATGAGTCTCTACAACAATCAAAGTGTTGAGCAACAAACCGCCTGATATTGTGTCAAAAAGTCTTCCCGAAACCACTGCCCACGTCCGCATTACTCGCCAGTCCTGGCAGCAGGGCAGCATCGAAGGCGACGTAAGCGCCAATCAATTTGAGTGGCATTTTCACTGGCAGTTTCGTCAGGGGGAGTTGTGCGTTGAGCCTTCTCTAGGTCGGGCACTGATCAAAGAGCCGTTGGGACGATTTTTAGAACAGCGAGACTATCAGCTAGAACCAGGCGGGGATTATTCGTTTACGATTCGGGCAGAGCTTTAAAGTTTTTGAGGATTGTGAATTAACGTCAGTTCGACGAGTTTTTTCGCTTTGTTATTAGCGGCTTCAGCCCCCTAAATCCCCCATTCTGGGGGACTTTGACTTTAAGCCAACATTTCCCAGGGCTATTTCATTCTAAATAAGTCTTTGAGTATGTTAAGACTAAAGCCAGCAAGACGTTGAGCTTGCGCCATGTTTTGCAGACCATAGCTGCGAT
>JAYVFW010000217.1:0-14372 GCA_043772715.1 Phormidesmis sp.
ATAAATCAGCGGCAGTTGTGTCTGGCGTTGAGCCGCGACTTCTTTGACCGATGGCACCTGAGATGCGATCGCTTTCGCATCATCCCAGACCAGCGTTCTCGGCAAATTGGTCGTCCGTTGTCTGGCTTGACCTGAGCCAGGAGACACAAACAAAACATTCGGACCCAATGACTCAAACTGATCGGATGCTAATTTCTGTGCGCCTTGACCGATGCCAATCATCGCAATTACCGAAGCGTTGCCGATGATCATTCCTAGCATGGTTAAACTTGTTCGCAGTTTATTCGCGGTAAGCGTTTTGACTGCCATTTTCCCGCTTTCTAGCCAGTCCATTTGCTGTTTACCTTTAGAATCGTAAATAAATGATGTTTGTTACTTGCATATGTAATGGGCACAGCAGTGCCATGCCCGTACGAATTCGATTCCCAATCTTTAGTTAGGCTGTTTGGCTCCTGATTCGCCGTTGATAATTTTTTCGAGCTTTTGTCCTTCTGGGAGTTGCACAAAAACCGCATCTCCAGGATTCACGCCTTCGGTGATTTGGGTTTGGTTATTGAAGTTTGTTCCGATCGTCACAGGCTTAAACTGTGGCTGATTTTTTGAGTCGGGAATCAACACGCCCGTTTGTCCTTTTTTGGTGACGATCGCGACCGTGGGCACGAGCATCGCTTCTTTGACCTGATTGCCTAAGAAACTCAGATCGGCGTTCATGCCTGACTTGAGTTTTTCGCGACCACTCAACAACTGAATTCGCACCTGAAAAGCGGTGACATCGCGCTCAACCACAGCTTCAGGCGAAATCAATCGCACCCGCCCCTTAAACGTCTCGTCAGGAAACGCATCGACTCGCACTTCGACTGCCTGACCTGGCTTGATTTGCCCAATGTCAATTTCTGGAACTTTTGCCAGCACTTCTAAATCGCTAGCCAGCGCCACGATCGAGGTCGAGGTTGCCGAAGTCGTCGATGAGGCAGAAGTTGTCGGAGTCACAAATGCGCCAACACTGGCATAGCGCTGAGTAATCAACCCCGCAAAAGGTGCGCGAATGATGGTGTCGCCAATGTTGGTGTTGACTTGTTGAACTTGAGCCGCCGCCGCCGCGACTCGTGCTTCTGCCTGCCCGATTTCTTCGCGAGTTGAGCCGTTGCGACGCTGCGCTAACTGCTGATTGGTCTGGTTATATTGGGCTTGGGCTTGACTGAGCTGTGCTTGCGCCTGGTTGAGGGTTTGCTTGGCATTCTGCTCTTTTCGCAAATATTCTTCTAAAGAATTGGTTGAAATCGCGCCTTGACCCGCCAACTCTTGCTGACGGCGCGTTTGAGATCGGGCAAACTCAAGTAGTGATTGAGCATCGGCGACCTGTCCCCGCACTCGATCGATTTCTCCTTTCGCACGAGCCACCTCAGACTCTGCCTGCCCCACTTCTTCGATTCGCGTTCCGGCTTGCAGTTGGGCGAGGCGCTGCTGGGCTTCTTGCAGATTGGCAACTGCTTGAGCGCGTTGGGCTTGCAGCTCAGAGCTTTCCATGCGAGCGATCGCTTGACCTGCCTGCACTCGATCGCCCTGCTCTACAAACAGTTGCGCGAGCCGCCCAGAGGTTTTGGGACTCAGGTTCACGGTTTGGACGGGTGCGATCGTGCCACTCGCCTTGATCCGCACGGTGACGGTTTCTGACTTCACTGGCACCGTTAGCTCGGTTAAGGGTTGCTTTGGAGTGCCTCGTTTCAGAACACCATAAGTCACCAGGGGCACTGTGATGACTCCTGCGGCTAACAGTCCAATTAGCCACGCAGCAGGCTTCTTACCAACTTTGCCAATCAAGGGAATTTGCATCACTAGAATCCTGCACCAGGATGAAAGATCAGAAAATAGAGAAATCAATCTCGGCGATCGCTTCTTGAGCTTTGAGAGCTATACGTTTTAAAAAGTTAGACAGTGATTTCGGTTGAAGAGTTCACGATCGACCAACAAAATTCAGAACGCAGTCATTCAAAATTGCTTACTCTCTACAGTTTACACTTTGTTACCTAATGCTGTCATAGAAACCTGACTGGGGCATCTATTCAAAGAATGCTTTTCGTCAATTTGGACTAAAACGTCTCATTATTTAGATAGATTTTTAGATAGGAGCCTGAAACTCCTAACTCCTGACTAAGATAAGCCTTATTCATCGTTACAGAAACTAGGAAAATCTTAAGATTGTTGCTTAATTCAGGTGTTTTGGAGTTTATGAGAAGTCAGTATCATAGTCGTACTATGCTTGCTGAATTTAAGCTCTAAATGCTAAGAATGAGTCTACGGGTTGACCCAAATTAAAGGCGAAGCCCAGTCAGATCCTCAAATCGATCGAGTCAGAAAGCCCAAATGTTTTTTTCGTAAAACGGTCAAAAGCTTTCGGATTCACTTCTAGCCCGAATGCATTCAGTACAATAAGCTGACTAATGCAATCTGCCCTCAGCCTGTGACGATGATAGCCTATGAGTCCCCTGTCTAACCGCCCTCTCCAGCCACCCAAGCCTCCCTCATCTCAGCATCAATCCGATGAGTGGGCAACCAACGTTCAAAATAGTGCGATCGACGGCAGTTCTAGCGAGACTGCTGACCCTGCTTCCTCTGAGGCACCGCCCCCGGTTGCCCAGCGCCCATTGATGCGACCTGTTCGACCTGCCCCACCGCCTGCCGTCAGTGAACCTAAAGCGCCAGAATCGGTTGTGACAGCACCTCCGACTCAGGATGCTGTAACTCCAGATGCCACGCCCGCAGAGGCACAGACTCAAACCGAGTTAGATAGTCTGCGACAGCAGCCCATTCCTGCACCGAGCGAACCCATGCAGTATCGCGCGATCGGGCTATTGCGAGGTCGCTATAAAGCCGAAGACGAGCAATTTACGCGCGGCACCCTGACCACAACTGACGGCACTGATATTCAGGCAGTTCTCTTGGGGCGGGTGATGAGTCTGGTGAGAAATCACCTCGATTTAGAGCAAGATCACCTCTGGGTGGTCTACCCCCGCACCCGCGAGAAAGAGCAAGACTTACACGCTCAAATTGTGGGAGTGTGGGAGCCAGAAAAGCTGAATAAGCCAGATTCTGAAGAGTCTACGGCTGAGGAGCCGACGATCACTTATCAACCCTCTTCTGAAGTCGATGACGATTACTTCTCGATTCGCGGAGAAGTGATTTTTCAATCGCCCGACGATAATTCGATCGTGGTGAAGATTCAGCAAGCGCCTCGCAAGAAAGATGGCGATCGCATCAAGTCTTTTAAGCTTAAGCTTGAAGGCACCTTGACGGGCAAAGTCGTCGGCTATTTTTGGGATCTGCAAGTCCGGCGGCAGGGTGATAATTTGGTGATTCATCAAAGTGCCCCAATCGGCATGATTCCGCCTAAAAAGCGATCCAAGTTTGATCGAGGCGGCGATCGTCCTCCGAGACGTGATTTTGCGCCTCGCCCTGGCGGTAGCTTTGATCGGAGTCCGCGACCGACTCCGATCGCGACGGGGAATAGCGCTGCACCCGTGCGGAAAGACCCGTTACCTAAACCCGTTGTCAAAAAGCGGGATCAAGTGACGGAAGGTTAGGAAAATTCACCTTGGCTGAGAATGGGGGGCAGATGGCTATCTGCCCCTTATTTATTTTTTGTAGACGATGAAACCCGCGATCGCGTCCAATAAAGCTTGGGGTTCGTCGGCTCGAATCGAGTGACCACTGTTCTCAAAGATTCGTAGATCGGAGTTAGGAATGGCGTTGGCAATCTCTTCTGAAAATTCTGGCTGACAGATCCAATCATGCCGTCCGCCGATCACTAGCGTCGGAGCGGTGATTTTAGGTAGCTGACTCAGAATGTTGTAGGAGCGTAGAAATCCGCCAAATGCCACATTAATCGCATCGACTGAGAGAATGGTGCGATCCCAACTTTCTTCTTTGGCGTTGGGATCGTAGGTGACGGAATACATGGGGCGCATCAGCCGAAAATATTCCCGCAGTTGGTCTTCGGTTTCAAAGTTGCCGTTCCACAGATATTGGGCGATCGCGTTCTGTTGGGAAGTGCCTTGTTCTTCTAAAATTTCTCGGGCGCGGCTTAAAAAACGAGAATCGGGAACGGTGGCGATCGCCATCAGATGCGACACGTTTTGCGGATAGCGAGTGGCATAAGTTAGCGCTACCATGCCCCCATAAGAGCCGCCGATCACCACAATTTTGTTGAGTCCCAGATATTGCCGCAGCGCTTCCATGTCCTCAACATTATTTTCGAGCGTGTAGGTAGACTTGTCGCCTCGCGCCGATCGACCTTGCCCGCGATGGTCAAAATATACGAGTTGCATTTTGCGACTCAGTGCCGAAAAAGTTGGCTTATAGCTGCTGTGATCAGCGCCCGGTCCGCCGTGAACCAGAAACGCGACGGGCTGCTCACGCATTTGGGCACGATCGGGCACGAGTCCTGAGCCTTCGACATCAAAATAGATTTCGGTATCGCGAATTTTGGCAAACATCAACTACCTCGCAAGTCTTGCGGAATGAACACCCGATCGTGAGGAATTGGGGCGACGGCTTCACTCAGCATAAACGTCCCTCTCTCGATCCATTGCTTTAACTCTAGGGCGACTTGTCGAGACAAATAAAGACTAGCGAGTGGGGCAACGCGAACTGATTTGCCGTCGATCGTCAGCCTGCCCGATTTGAGTTGGGCATAGCTCACCAGCCCAAATGTGGGACGAACGCGCCGAGGAATCGAAAAATCGACGATCGGAGCGACCAAATCTTTGTCCTGCACAGAGCAACGAACGACGACTTCTTCATTTAGCACTGGCAGCGGAATGCCGACTCCTAGCATCAGAGACGAACCATAGCCTTTAAAATAGCAGCCTCTCACCCACCGGGCATCCATTTGTTTTGCGTCGCCAATCAGTGCCAGCGTTGCCGCAGGTCCGATCGGAGTGCGATTGGGCAGTCGCTTTTGCAACGGAAAGTGCTGAGTGCCTTCCCAGGTGACATAGCCGATCGCGCCGCCCAAAAAAACCCGCGTCCCGATGCCAATGAGTTGCAGATCGGGGTCATTGAGCAACGGAGAAATCGCGCCAGGGTTGGAATAAACGGCATTTCCTAACTGGGGCTGAAGCGGACCCAAATAGGTAAATAAAGGACGATCGCCGCCATTCACACCCACAATAAAATTTTGGTAGAGATTGCGCGGATTGAATAGATAAAACTGATTGATTCTATCTCGCGAGATAGTGGTTTCAAACGACGCACGCGGATAGCAATCAGTCACCTGCCCGATCGCCCTCAGTGTCACCGACTTACCCGCAATTAAATCTTCAATGACGTGCCCACCGCCGCGCGTAGAACTGCGCGATTCATCGCCATCCGCCTCCATAGGTGAGTATTCGACCATCTGCGAGGCTCCTAGAAAGAGATCGACGGCTCCAAACCCTGCATATGCCGAGACTCCATCAATCCAGCATTGACGAATTTTGATCGGCGGATCAGTCTGTCCGAGATTGAGAATTGCCCCCGAAGATTCCATTGGCTCAAAGGTGCCCGTTGTCACGATATCCACCTCTTTGGCAGTCTGGGTGACTCCGACCTCAACGACCCGTGCTTTCAACTCTTCGACCGTGAGGACGATCGCTTGTTGGCGACTAATTTTGTCATTGATTTCGGCGATCGTTCTCATGGTCGGTCATTCTCTAGCGGCTCACTGTCATTATCCTCCGATCGCTCTTGCCTTGACTGTCCCTACGGTAGATGAGAATAAATGACCAAACACCGCATTCTAAAAACGTCATCAAATTAATTGGTTATTGGAGAACGTTAATGCTTTTACAAGATAAACAAACTGGCAATCTAGTTGAAATCTTAGACCTAGAAGAACTCTTTAACCCGGTGCAAGACGCGATTCACGGTCGAGTTCAGTCTGGGCAAGAAGAGCAAGACCCAGAGCCGATCAGCAAAAATACCCTGCTATTTCCCTCTGGAGAAAGTCTGCCTCGCTGCTGGATGGATGCTGATTATCACAGTGTTGATTAGCTTCAGCCCGTGCCGATCGTGATTGCCTCAATTATTTCTAAAACAATTTGTTTGACAAAAGGGCGGACGATCGGCACAATAGAGACTGCGCTAATAAAACAAAGCGCACTCGGCAACGAGGGACTGTAGTTCAATTGGTTAGAGCACCGCCCTGTCACGGCGGAAGTTGCGGGTTCGAATCCCGTCAGTCCCGTTAAAAAGAAGGATGAAGAATCATGGGTGAAGGATGAATTAGAATTCATTCAACATCGTTTTGACTTCATCCTTTTTCTTGTTTCATCCCTCATTCCTCCTTTGCTTATGACCGTTCGTGTCCGCATTGCCCCCAGCCCCACCGGAAATTTACACATCGGCACCGCCAGAACTGCCGTTTTTAACTGGCTGTTTGCTCGTCACAACGGCGGTCAATTTGTGCTGCGAGTTGAAGACACTGACTTGGAGCGATCGCGCCCCGAGTTTACAGACAACATCGTTGAGGGCTTAACCTGGCTGGGTCTGACTTGGGATGAAGGTCCGTTTTTTCAATCCAAACGAATGGATTTGTATCGCCAGTCTATTCAAACGCTGCTAGACAAGGGTTTGGCATATCGCAGCTACGAGACTCCTGAAGAACTTGATGCGATGCGAGAAGCGCAGAAAGCCAAAAATGAGGCTCCTCGCTATGACAACCGCCATCGCAACCTGACTTCAGATCAGCAAGCTGCTTTTGTCGCCGAAGGTCGCAAACCCGTGATCCGGTTCAAAATCGAGCACGATCGCGAAATCTCTTGGAATGACCTCGTGCGCGGCACCGTTTCCTGGAAGGGTCGCGATCTTGGGGGCGATATGGTGATTGCTCGCGCCTCAGAAGGAGACGATATCGGTCAACCGCTCTATAACTTTGTGGTCGTCGTCGATGACATCGATATGCAGATCACTCAGGTAATTCGGGGCGAAGATCATATCGGCAACACGCCCAAACAAGTTTTGCTTTACGAAGCGCTCGGAGCAACCGTGCCAGAGTTTGGGCACACGCCATTGATTCTCAATTCAGCAGGTGCAAAACTCTCGAAGCGGGATGGGGTCACCTCGATCGCTGACTTTAAAAAAATGGGCTACATCCCCGAAGCGCTGGTGAACTATATGACGCTGCTGGGCTGGTCGCCTCCAGACTCGACGGTGGAGATTTTTAGCCTCTCTGAAGCGGCAACGCAGTTTAGCTTCGATCGCGTCAATAAAGCCGGAGCTAAGTTCGACTGGGACAAACTCAATTGGATCAATGGGCAATATCTCCACGCAATGCCCGTTGACCAACTCACGGATCTGCTGGTTCCTTACTGGCAAGAGGCGGGTTATGAGTTTGATCCGGTTGGCGATCGTTTCTGGTTAGACCAAATATCAGCCGTAATTGGGGCGAGTTTATCTCGCCTTCAAGAAGCTGTCGAAATGACGCGCTACTTATTCATCGTGGAGGTTGGGTTTGATCAAGAAGCCACTACGCAACTTCAACAACCAGGCTTGGCGGCAGCATTAAAAGCAGTTTTAGCGGCGATTCCTGCTGAAACCTTAACGGATGCGACGATTCAAGAAATCGTTAAGCAGGTGGTGAAAGACCAAACCATCAAAAAAGGCTTCTTGATGAAATCTCTGCGGGCGGCTCTAACAGGTGCCCTAAAAGGTCCTGATCTGGTGCAATCTTGGCTGATTTTGAACCAGCGAGGCATGGATCGACACCGCTTGCAGCAGGCAATTGCGATCGCCGATCCAGCTTAGGCTCGTGAATTAGAGCAGGAATCTGCGATCGAGTTGATTGCTCGAAGTCTCACATTTAAGTTAAATTTAGTTAAGATACTTCTCATTAAACGTCTGGAAACCGCTCGATCGACGGTCTAAATCAGAAATTGCTCTTATGCAGGTGAAAATCGTTTCTCTTAGCATGAGTAGATGATTTCTATTGTGAAAATTCCACTTTTGTTTACGATTGAGATTTAACCATTGTTGCCGTATTTAGAGGTTGCCAGTTTATGAAAGCTTCTTGGAGAACCATACTGTTGTGGGCATTGCCCGCCTTAGTGATTGGGTTTTTCCTCTGGCAAGGGTCGTTTGCACCCAATCCTGCCGCCGTGAGCAAAAACACCGCCAGTACCCGCATGACCTACGGGCGCTTCTTAGAATATTTAGATGCCAATCGGGTCAAGAGCGTTGATCTCTATGATGGTGGGCGCACTGCCATTGTTGAAGCGGTCGATCCTGAACTGGACAATCGTCTACAGCGTCTGCGCGTTGACCTCCCTGGCAGCGCCCCGGAACTCGTGACTCGTCTGAGAAGTTCGGGCATCAGCTTTGATTCTCACCCTGCCCGTAATGATGGCGCGGTGTGGGGGCTGCTCGGAAACTTAGTGTTCCCAGTGCTGCTTTTAGGAGGTTTATTCTTCCTGTTTCGTCGCTCTAACAACGTCCCTGGCGGTCCTGGTCAGGCGATGAGTTTTGGCAAGTCTCGCGCTCGGTTCCAAATGGAGGCGAAGACAGATGTGACGTTTGATGACGTGGCAGGCATTGAAGAAGCGAAAGAAGAACTGCAAGAAGTCGTCACCTTTTTGAAAAAGCCTGAGCGCTTCACGGCAGTGGGGGCACGAATTCCTAAAGGAGTTCTGCTTATCGGGCCGCCTGGAACGGGTAAGACTCTGCTAGCAAAAGCGATCGCAGGTGAAGCCGGAGTTCCATTCTTCAGCATCTCTGGATCTGAATTTGTGGAGATGTTTGTCGGCGTGGGCGCATCTCGCGTTCGTGACTTGTTCAAAAAAGCCAAAGAAAATGCGCCTTGCATTATCTTCATCGATGAAATTGACGCGGTGGGTCGTCAACGCGGTGCAGGCATTGGCGGCGGCAACGATGAGCGCGAGCAAACGCTCAACCAGTTGCTGACCGAGATGGATGGGTTTGAGGGCAACACTGGCATTATCATCATTGCCGCGACCAACCGCTCTGATGTCCTCGATTCTGCCTTGCTGCGTCCGGGTCGCTTCGATCGGCAAGTGATGGTTGATGTCCCCGATATCAAAGGTCGTTTGGAAGTCTTGCACGTCCACGCCCGCGACAAGAAAATCTCGGATGAGGTTTCTCTTGAAGTCATTGCTCGGCGCACCCCTGGATTTTCTGGGGCTGATCTTGCCAACTTGCTCAACGAAGCAGCAATTCTCACCGCTCGTCGTCGTAAAGAAGCGATGACCATGCTGGAAATTGATGATGCGGTCGATCGGGTTGTTGCGGGCATGGAAGGCACGCCGCTCGTAGACAGTAAGAGCAAGCGCTTGATTGCTTATCACGAAATCGGGCACGCCGTGATCGGCACCTTGGTGAAAGATCACGATCCCGTGCAAAAAGTGACGCTAGTTCCTCGTGGGCAGGCTCAAGGCTTGACCTGGTTTACGCCTTCAGAAGATGGGTTAATTTCTCGCGCTCAAATTCTGGCACGAATTCAAGGTGCTTTGGGTGGACGGGCGGCTGAAGAAGTGATCTTTGGCGACGCAGAAATCACGACTGGAGCCGGAAACGACTTGCAGCAGGTGACGGGCATGGCGCGTCAGATGGTGACTCGCTATGGAATGTCTGATTTGGGGCCTCTGTCGCTCGAAAGTCAACAAGGCGAAGTCTTTTTGGGTGGCGGCTGGACAAATCGATCGGAATATTCTGAAGTGATCGCAGCTCAGATTGACGGTCAAGTCCACGATATCGTCATCCAATGCTATGAAAAAGCCTGTCGGATCATGCGCGAAAATCGTGAAGTCATCGATCGCTTGGTAGACTTGCTGATTGAGAAAGAAACGATCGACGGCGACGAATTCCGTCAGATTATGGCTGAGTATACGGTGGTTCCTGAGAAAGAACGTTACGTTCCTCAACTGTAGATTTAGAACTTGAAATTTATCGGTTAGACGGGGATGGCGAAGGCTGTCCCCATTTTTTATATTGCGACTAGCGCCCCATTGCGAATAAGTGATCGATCGTCAAACTAAACGACGGAATCACCTCTGATTCGATGCGACGATCGCCAGTAAATATCGCGTCTTCATATTGACCATCCACCCATTTGCAAACCGTGACTTGTGTGGTTTCTGGGTCAACAATCCAATATTCAGAAATTCCCCGCGCTGCATATTCGGTGCGTTTGTGGCGATAGTCACGGGCGCGATTGGTGCTGCCGGGTGAGACGATTTCGATCACTAGAGCAGGCGGCGGCATATCACGAGTAATGGTGCCGCGAGTTCCACCCGCTAAGGCGTTGTAGGATTCTTCACTGTGAACCATTAGATCAGGTAGGCGACATCTGGCTCGCCGTCCGATCGTCTCAATTTCAGTGTCTTTATGAGTCACTAACTTGAACGGTAAAAGTTTCAACAATTCAACGAACAGAAACCTGGCTAATTCTGAGTTTTCGAGTGCTTCTGGCGGCATTTCGACTAGCTCTCCGTCCACCAATTCATACTGCGTATCGGTGCCGTCATCATAGGCGAGATATTCCTCAAAGGTTAGAAGCTTTGATTTTGGTGCAGCGGTTTGGGTCATGGCGATTGCCCAGATACGATCGGGATTAATGCAATTTTAACGGTTGAAGCGAGGAGAACTTTGTGATCGTGCTTTCTAACGGTTGCGGAATTGTCTTGTAGTATAGTGTAGTATATGTAGTGTAGATGCAATTTCAACCGCATTTACCTCAATTGATCGTCAGGGGGACTTTATGACTAAATTTCTAAGCATCATTGACTACTTTCGCAACTACTGGAAGATCTCGATCTTTAGCATTGCGATGGTCAGTCTCTTTGAGATTGTTGATCTGTTTGTCCCTTATGCGATCGGTCAAATTCTCAACGTCTTGTCTGGGCAGACAGTCGATCGCCCTATTCAAGCGATCGTAACTGCGACCTCACAAATTACTGGGTTTGCAAGTGACAAAACGTTATCTCTTGCCGTTTTGCTGCTGCTCGTGTGTTTCATCTCAGTCGGGCGTGCGCCGATTCAGCCCTGGCTAGGTGCCTGGTTTCAGTGGGATACTGCCTTTCGTGCCCGTCGAGAACACGCCGAAAAAGCCTTAAAGAAAGTGTTGACACTGCCGCTAGAGTTCTACGACGAGAACAATCCTGGACGGGTTGCTGCCAGAGTTGCTAAAGGTCTGTCTAACTATACCTGGACTTATCCAGAGATTACAGGACAACTGTTGCCGAAGTTCTTTCGAGTGATTGGCATTTTTGCGGTGATCTGGCTGATCGATTGGCGAATTGCCCTGCTGCTATTGATTTCATTTGTGAGTATTGTCGGCTTTAGTCTCACAGGATTGAAAAGACTTTCTGACCAAGAGGCGCGGCTCGACAAATATATGGAAGATACTGACAGTCGCACGTCGGAAATCATTACCAACATCAAAACAGTGAAGGCGTTTGCCACCGAAACGTCGGAGTTAAAACGGCAGCGGCAACGGCTCGATCGCGAGTTCAAAGTGCTAGATTATCGCATTCACTTGGGTTATGTGAAGTTGGGAATGTGGGAGCGGTTAATCGTGCAGTCTTGCGTCTTCCTCGTTCTCGCATTCACCGTGATGGCGACGGTTCAGGGCAAAATCTCGCTCGGACATTTCATCACTACGCTGACGATTTCTAGCATGGCATATGCCGAAATAGAGCCGATTAGCCAACTCGCCGAAGTGTTTGCGCGTCGCTATGCGTCGATGGTTCGCTTCCATGAGTTTATGCAGCTTCCAGTTGGCACCGATGCCAGCACTCTGACTCAACAACCCGAAGCCGTGCCGACCTACCAGTTCACCGGAAAAGTCGAGTTTTCTCACCTGACCTTTGGCTATAACTCAGAGCGTCCGGTGTTGAAAGACATCAATTTGTTGATTGAACCTTATCAAACGATCGCGCTCGTCGGTCGATCGGGTTCGGGCAAATCCACGTTAGTCAAACTCCTGTTCCGCTATTTTGAACCCAATCAAGGTGCGGTGTTGATGGATGGTCAAGACATCCGCCGACTCGATGTGACGGGCTATCGCAAACGACTCGCGATCGTCCACCAAGAAGTCGATGTCTTCAACGGCACTCTGCTCGACAACCTAATTTACGGCAACCCTAACGCTAGTCGTGACCAAGTGCGGGAAGCGTGTCGAATTGCCCAAGTCGATGAGTTTATTCGTCAGATGCCGATGGGTTATTCGACGATCGTCGGTGAGCGCGGCGTTCGACTCTCAGGCGGACAGCGGCAACGACTTGGCATTGCCCGTGCCTTGATTGTTGACCCTGATGTGCTGATCTTTGACGAAGCAACTTCGAGTTTAGATTATGAGTCGGAGCGATCAATTCAACTGGCGATGCGATCGATTCTCGGCACTCGCACACTCGTGATTATCGCCCATCGTCTCAGCACGATTCGAGAAGCGGATAAAATCGTGGTGTTAGATCAGGGCAGCATTGTCGAGGTCGGAAGCCACAATGAGCTATTGAACCAGGGCGGCATCTACCAACGATTGCACTCGCTGCAAGAAACTGGAGAACTGCTTGCTTAATAAGTCAACCATATGATTGGGCGATCGTGATTGCAAAATTGTGTAGAGACGTTCCATCAGAACGTCTCTACAACATTGAGTCAACAATCATTGATATAGGGAGTTGCATGAAAATGAAATCCCAATTTACGAGTTAAATTCGCCAGTTTTTGAGGTTGAAGCGGGTGCTTAATCAATCTGTAACGCTCCAAACTCGTCGAGCCTGAACTCCAATCAGGATAACTGCTGGCATTGGGGCATTAGGCAGCGAAAAAACCGGATAAAACCTTTAACTTTGGGAATTATCCAGTTTCTAAACGGCATAATTCCCTTATGGATGGTGTTATCGTGTCTGGAAGAACTTCAAACGGCAGAAATAGTAGTTAGCCTGCTTCGTTTATAGTTGGTGGCAGCAATTTAGGTTGCTCTGCTGGAGTTCAGTATTCTGTCAAGATCCAAGAGGCAAGTGCTTGAACACCACGTTAGAATGTGATAGCGATAATTGTCTTGAAAATAAAATTTTAAATTTATGCTAGAGATTAAAGATTTAGATTTTGGATTTAATGATGCAGAGAACTATAAAAGAAGCGAGAATAAAAGCTTTTTAAATAAGGTTTTTTTCAGGACAGAAGAGCTTGATAAACTTTGTGAAAGAAACACGTTTTTCCTCATTGGCGAGAAAGGAACTGGCAAAACTGCATACGCAACTTATTTATCAAACAATGACTACAAGGAAACTTTATCTACGCTCAGTTACATCCGAGAAACTGATTATCAAAAATTTGTACAAATGAAGAACAAGGAGCATCTTGTTCTATCTGACTATATAGACATTTGGAAAGTCATTATTTATTTGCTGCTTAGTAAAAACATTAGCAAGAATGAGCCAGCTAGCTTGCTTTACCCAAAAGCGATAAAGTTTCGCAATGTTAACGCTGCGGTAGAGGAATACTATGCAAAAGCATTCTCTCCAGAAATCATCAACGCGATAAAATTTGTGGAGAAATCAAAGCATGCTGCCGAACTTATTTCAAAACATGCTAAAGCTAGTGGGGAAGAAAGCGAAGAAATAGCGTTTTCTGAGAGCCTTTTTCAAATTAATCTCATGTATGTGCAGCAGAAGTTTGAAGAGGCATTTGCATCTTTGAAGTTGCGAAAGAGCCATTTACTATTCATAGATGGTATTGATATCAGACCATCTCATATTGAGTATGATGACTATCTAGATTGCGTGAAAGGATTGGCAAATGCGGTATGGGCAATCAACAATGATGTGTTTCCTAGAATCAAGGATTCTCCAGGAAGACTTAAGGTTATCCTCCTAGTAAGACCGGACATATTTGATTCTGTAGGGTTACAGAACCGAAACAACAAAATCAGAGATAACTCTGTTCTTCTAAGTTGGAATACAACTTACAAAGAGTATAAGAATTCAAAACTTTTTGAAATGGCAGGAAAGCTTTTAGGCGCGCAACAGAACCCACAAGTTGAGTACAGTCAAGCATGGAATTACTACTTTCCTTATACAATCGAAAACAAAGCAGCTAAAAGATCAATCTCTGAGCAGAGTGATTCTTCATTTATTGGGTTTTTGCGGTATTCGCTATATAGACCTAGAGATATAGTTACGATGTTCTCTATCCTTCAAGAGAATCTTAAAGAGCAGAAGCAAAATCCTAATAGAGTTTTTTCCGAAGCAGATTTCTTCCATATTGAGTTTGTCAAGAAGTACTCATACCAATTTAAATTGAGTACAGGGCAAAAGGGGTAGACTGAAACCAGTCGTTTCGCTGTTTTCCCGATGGTTGGTATCACCTCAATTAACGTG
>JAYVFW010000218.1:0-14357 GCA_043772715.1 Phormidesmis sp.
GGCTGAATCCTTTCGCCCCCTAAATCCCCCAATTTTGGGGGACTTTAAGATTCTGGTTCCCCTCAAACTTGGGGGGCTAGGGGGGCAATTCATATTTGCCTTCAGCAACGCCCTAATTGCTCGCTTCTACATTAACTCTTGCCGCAATCGATAAATAATGGTGTTGGGTTCGACCTGGTTGAGAATCTCACGAATTACCGTGCTGGCACCTTGCGATCCCCACGTACAGCCTTGTTCTAAATAGATCTGCGTTGCACGACCCACTGAATAAGACCCGTAACCTGCGATTCCAGCTTGCACGATCGCCACCCCCGCCAACGCTGAAAACCCGGCTGACGTATCTGTGCTGGTCGCGATCGCCGTGGCACTTTTGCCGATTCCCAGCAAGATGCCGCTCCCGACTTCGCTTAACAGCAAACTACCAGAACTGATCAGAATCGTCTTCAACAATTTGCCCGCTTCATAGCGAGTTAGAGGCAACCCATATAACTCAGCTAACGCCCGAATCATCGCTAAATCTGAAACCGCGCCACCGATGAGATCGAGAATAGCGATCGGGTTTAACCCAACTGCTAGCGCTTTATAACGGGTGAATTTCCAAATTAATGCCCCTGCGTCAGCGTTGCGAATTTCGACGATCGCGGCTGCCATGCGAGTCTCAGCATTCTTTGCTTGGAAGAGGGCATTGAGCGCGAGCAGCGATCGACCTTCCCGATTCAAAATCGTGAGAATCTTGTACTTTAATTCATCAATCTGAGGCGGTGGCGTTTCCCATTCGTGAGTGACGCGCCCATCTGCCCACTCGACGCGCATTTGCAGGGGTGCAGGCTCTGCTGCAACCATGACAATTTCATCGGCGGTCAACAACTCTTGAAGCTGTGCGCCGCTCCCCGTTCTTGCGCCTAAGCGCTGCAAACTTTCGTAGATGGCTTGCCGACTTTGATCGGGGTATAAATCAATTTTGTTAAACACAAGAATTAGCGGCTTTTGCGCTTGTCGCAGGTCACAGAGCGCTTTATATTCTGTGCGAGTGATATCTCCAGCGACGATAAACAGAATCAGATCTGCCTGTTCTGCCACGTCTCGCGCCATATCTGCACGAGTTTGTCCATCAACTTCGTCGAGTCCGGGGGTATCGATCAGTTCAATTTGTACCTTGGCACCTTGAGGCACGATCGCGCGTTCTGGCGGCACAATTCCCCCCGTTGGCGACCACCGAATCACCTGCGGTTTAAGCGTTACCCCATTAATCGGACCCGTTTCTAAAACTTTCTCCCCTAGCAGAGCATTTAAGATCGCAGACTTGCCTCGGCTGACCAAGCCAAACACCGCGATCCGCACAACAGCGTTGTCTAGCTTGTTGAGATTGGCAGAAAGCCGATCGAGTTCTGGGTTGAGCGACGTTTGCAGGTCGGGATTTTTAGTCGATCGCAGGTAGTGCGAATAACGCGCGACAGTCTGCCGCAAACTTGCCCGCGCTCGAATAAGCTGCGTCTCTTGAGGTTTAGCCCGCGCCGTTGAAGGGTGCGATCGAGAAGATTGAGCTTGACTCAAAGTTATACCGATTAACGCTAGATCTATTTTCGTGCAGAATTGTAGATTCGGGTTTAGATTGTGCGATCGTGAAAACCCTACCTGACGATCTGCCAAGATTAAACACGGAATTACCGTGCAGAAAATCCTTCAATCAGGACGTAACGATGAATACAAAGACATTTAGCCAAAACTTGTCCATCCTAGAATTGATGCGTATGATAGCAATAAAACTCAGCACTTTTCGCAAATCAATTTTGCGCTGTTAGATTCGGTCTACTCACGTCTCTTGAGCCTAATAGAAATAGCTGTTGTATCTCCACATACCCTATGAATCCTACTTCACTTCCGTTTGATGATTTGCCACCTGTTGAGTTAGAAGAGAGTGATAGCAGTCTGAGTCGGCAGCTCGAAGAAGCCCTCAGTCGATATTTCTATGAGTCTTGTGATGGCGTGACCCAAGCGCTGCTGACCAACTGTGAATGGTATTTTGCCACGATTTCGACAGCCCCAACGCTGGTGATTAATGGAGTCGATCGCACAATGAGTCAGCGTGTGCTAAACCATATTGTCGCGATTTCAACTGCATTGTTGCATTTTTCTACCAGCGCTAGAGTTTTGATTGGTGCTTCGATTGAAGCTGAAACCTTTGTTGAAGTCCGAGTCGATGAAATTTCGGCTTATCGGGATTCTCTCTAAGGGCAGTTGCTTCCTCCTGGATAACCATAGAATCTTAATCATTACAGTATTCTAGGAAGAACATAGTAGTGTTATGAACCACGACCCATTTATTGTTCCTCCCAACACAACGATTTCACTGAGCAAAGACTATGACCCTGGCTATCTCGGCAAGTATCAAAAAAACGAAGATACTACCAACAAATTGCAAAGTGACGTTGAACGGTTAGCAGCTTATCAAGATATTCTTTACGCCAGCAATCGCTATGCCTTGCTGATTATTTTTCAGGCAATGGATGCAGCAGGAAAAGACAGCACGATTAAACATGTGATGTCGGGCATCAACCCGCAAGGCTGTCAGGTGTTTAGCTTTAAAGCACCCTCCGATGAAGAACTGGATCACGATTATTTATGGCGATCGGTTAAAGCACTGCCCGAACGGGGACGCATTGGCATTTTCAATCGCTCTTACTATGAAGAAGTGCTAATTGCGCGGGTGCATCCAGAGATTTTAGCAAAACAGCAGTTACCAGAAGCCACACTTAAGCAGAATATTTGGAAACAACGCTTTGAAGAAATTAACAATTTTGAAAAGTATTTGGTCAACAATGGCGTGATTGTTCTAAAGTTCTTCTTAAATGTCTCTAAAGCAGAACAAAAAAAACGGTTTTTGGCACGAATTAACCAACCCGAAAAGAACTGGAAGTTTTCTGCCAGTGATGCAAAAGAACGCGATTGTTGGAATGATTATATGAATGCTTTTGAAGAAGCTTTTAATCACACCAGCACCGACTGGGCACCCTGGCACATTATTCCAGCCGATCACAAATGGTTTACACGTATGGTAGTGGCAGATATAGTCTGCAATAAATTAGCTTCTCTAGACTTAAAATATCCGATTCTGAAAGAAGAGCATCAACAACAACTGATTGTTGCTAAAGAGCTGCTAGAACACGAATAAGAATTAGAAGTGAGATGAAAGTTGCTGTCTTTAGCACCCCATTCTACGATCGTCAGTTTTTAACTGTCACGTGGCAATTGGCTTGATGTCGATTCATGAGAATCCTCGACGATCGCCGATGGAGCAATTAGAATCTTGGCTACACACAAGCTCTAACGGCTGAAAAGCTGCTTATAGCTGACTCAGTTAGGAAATCGAGATATGACTCCTGAATCGCGCGCCCAGTTTCATCCCATTCCTCAAATTGGGAGACGACAGTTTTTGCAATACATGGCGGGTAGCGCTACTGCTGCGATCGCGCTTGGCTATTTACTGCCTGCTGGAAGTGTTGAACTGACACTAGAAGAACTCTGCACGGCATCACCGCTCAACTCGCGCTGCAAAGATTACCTACCCGGCGTACAAGCCAAAGACGGTCGTGGACAGCCGATTCAAGTCAATCAGCTTCTGTCTACTGTTCCGCCCAGCAGCCGAATTGTGGCGAAGGGACTCCCCAGCCCCACGATCGTTTATCTGGTCATTAACGATCCTCCGATGATTGCCGAGTATGCCATCAGTTCGGTCTGTACTCACCTAGGCTGTACTGTCGCGTGGAAAGCTAGCCAAAATCAGTTTGTCTGCCCTTGTCATGGGTCGCGCTATGACAACCAAGGTCGAGTCGTGCATGGGCCTGCTCGACGTAATTTGGAACTCCTAACGGTAGTAGTCAAGCAAAATCAGGTTCGCTTAGTGGCGCATCAACCCGCGATCGATCCACGGGTCAAAGCTCCCTGATTGTTATAGACAGAGTTGTATTAGACCTCCTGCACGAATCCGGGAACGCCCCCTAAATCCCCCAATTCTGGGAGACTTTGAACTCTAGTTCCCCCAGAATTGGGGGTTAGGGGGCGAGATCTAAGGGTGGTTTACATCGAGAATTTTATTTATGCAGGAGGTCTATTGATGTTCGTGGCAACAATTTCTAGCGTTGCTGAGTGCAAATATGAACTGCCCCCTAGCCCCCCAAGTTTGAGGGGAACCAGAATCTTAAAGTCCCCCAATTTTGGGGGGATTTAGGGGGCGAAAGGATTCAGCCTCGATAGACATATTCATACTTGCATTCAGCAACGCCCAATTTCTTACAATAGTCGGGTGTTTACTCAATTCACAGCAAGTACCCCGCAGTACGAGATTGACAAGGGGGCTTAACCACACCCATTGACCAGAGTGCTTCTTGAATCGTTCGGTTCAGTGTTAGAAAGCCAGCCAAAGCTGGGCGAGATGCCAAAGTTTCTGCCAAAGCTGCGTTGCAAATCAACTTCTACCCAAATTTCACCGTTTGCGTCTTTGATGGAAGTGGTGACTCCTCTAGTTTGGGTGATGTAAACTCGCTGATTGGCTCCGACGGCGGCGATCGATTGCGATCCTCGTCTGGGTTCTCGACGAACCGCTATTGAGGTGACGGTGTTTCTGACGGTGCGACACACACTCGTTTTTGTGGTGGGTGGCGGAGTCGGGGTTTTGCCACAGTTGAGAGCCGCAAAATCAACAAATCCATTCGGATTGATTTGAACACGGGCTGGCGGAACACTGGGCAAAGGTTCTACTAATGCAACTGCCGTGCCCACTGTGAGAGGACGACGCGGCAGCACCTCTGAGTCACTAGGATTCGCCGTTCTAAAAACCGGAGTCGTCTTACTGACCACACAGGCAACTTGAGCTACTAACATTGGCGCAGTAGGAACTGCAAGAACAGGCAACTCTAACCCGATCGTCGCGATCGTAATCCCTGCCAAAATTCTCACTGGAAGCCTGCGATCGTTCATTTTGGGCATCACTAACACTCCTCAAAAGCCTGATGTCGTTTTAGATTGCTTGGCTAAAGCAATATCCTTTCATTACCATAATCTGGGGGGATAAGTCCACAGCAGGCTGAGTGAAGGTTCACGGCAGTAGAATGCGATCGCCAAACTTCTCAATCAGTGGGTTGGCGATCGCTTCACTGATCGAAGGAACCGCCAACCATTTTGTCTACTGCTTTTCGTCCTTTTGCAGGGCGTAGAGAATTTGAAAGCAGAGTTTCAGCAGAAAGATCAGAAGACTCGCACTAGGATTGAGCCAAAGCGCAAAGCCAACGATCGCGAATTCAATAACTTTCAGCCATTTCTTTTTGTTGGAAGATTTCATTGGAAAGTTACCTTTTTGAACTCTCAACAATCTGCCAAAACTTGCGATAGAGCCTGGTGCAGCAAACGATCGCGCAATACTCAAGTTGTGTTCAACTTTGTCCAAGTTGCGATCGCGTGGCTACAATCAGGGAAACTCTGAAACGAATGTATGACAGCGCAAACGGGACGATCGCTCAAACTATCGGCTGCGGAACTAGAGAAAGCGAACACTGCGTTGTCAAAATTTAGCGGTAAGTCAGACTTTGCGGCTAGTTTGGGGATGTCCCGAACGACAATCCACAAGTTTTTCAAAGGCGAACCTGTTGAGCGCAAAAAATTTCACGCGATTTGCAAAAAGCTGAAGCTCGATTGGCAACCTTCAACGATCGAGAAACCGCAACCTGATAATTCTGATGATGTGGATACGATCGTGCAAGCAATTCGCGAACAGATTAAGCCGATCGTTCATGAAAAATGCGGCACGATGCGCGTGTTGGATATGGAGCAACCGATCGAGTTAACCGGAGAGCGAGGCATTTACACCAACGTCAATATCCTTGAGCGAATCACAGGACGAAATCGCTTTGATATTGCAGATTTGCAGAACTGTGGGGTTGAGAAGTTCGATCGGGCTGGACTAAGCCGAGTCACTGAGAAACGAGTGCCGGGACTGAAAGCCGTAGAACAGCATCGCAAACTAATGGTGTTGGGCAAACCAGGGGCAGGAAAGTCTACCTTTCTAAAGTATTTGGCGATGCAGTGCATTGAAGGCAACTTTCAGGCAGACCGCATCCCCGTTTTCATCACGCTCAAAGATTTTGCTGAAAAAGGAAACTCTGATTTATTCACCTACATTAGTCAGCTTATTGAATCGCCAACTTCAGACGTTTTGCGAAAGATTTTGCGGCAGGGTCAAATGTTGGTGTTGTTGGATGGGTTAGATGAAGTTCGAGAAGAAGATACCAAACGAGTTCTACAGCAGATTCTAGAACTTTCTGATCAGTTTCATCTCAATCAGTTTGTGATGACTTGTCGAATTGCCGCAAAAGAATATACGTTTGAGCGATTTACTGAAGTCGAAGTGGCAGATTTTGACCCAGAACAAATTGCTATTTTTGCTCAAAACTGGTTTCTATTAAGCGATCCGGTGAAAGCAGAACGCTTCATCCAAAAACTAAAAGAGAACAAACCGATTCAAGAATTAGCAAGCAGTCCTTTGCTGTTAACTTTGCTCTGTCTTGTGTTTGGCGAAAGTGCAGACTTTCCAGCGAATCGGTCTGAGCTTTACAAAGAAGGCTTAGATGTCTTGCTCAAGAAATGGGATGGAAAGCGCAACATTCAACGAGATCAGCTTTATAAGAATCTATCTCTGAAGCGCAAAGAAGATCTTCTGAGCCAAATTGCCCTCACAACTTTTAAGCAGAAAGATTACTTTTTCAAACAAAAAACGCTAGAAGCATACATTTCTGATTTCATTCGCAATTTACCCAATGTTGATTCAGACCCAGAGATTTTGCGAATGGACAGTGAAGCGGTTTTGAAATCCATTGAGGCACAACATGGTCTGTTTGTAGAACGAGCAAAAAGTATCTATTCATTTTCTCACTTGACCTTTCAAGAGTATTTTGCTGCTAAAGAGATCGTTGCCAATTCTGCTTACAAAAATTTGGTAGAACATCTCCTCGAAAAACGCTGGCGTGAAGTCTTTTTGCTAGCCGCAAGCATGATGCGGAATGCTGATGACCTGTTGAGACTAATGAAGCAGAACATTGATGAAATGCTTTCTGCTGATGAGAAGCTACAACAATTTCTCACTTGGGTTCATCAAAAATCTAGCACGGTAGAAGTGCCTTATAAACCTGCTACTGTTCGGGCTTTTCAATTCTCTCTCGCCTGCGCCTCTTGCGGTATGGACTTCGACCTTGAAGCCACCATCGCAATCTACGATACTCCCTTCGACCTCGCCATTGCCTTCGACCCCGCCTTTGCCGACGACTTCCTCGATCCCAACGTCCATTTCGCCGATTGCAGCGACGACCTCAACTGCGACTACTTGCTTACCCGTAGATTCGCCCCTGTGCTCGCCTACAACTTCGCCCACAACATCGACCTCGCCCGCGACTTCCACCGCAGCCGCTTCATGTACGAGGACGAGAGCGGGAGAGGCATCTACGGCGGCCTCGACTCCGAGTTGTGGCGTAAGCTACAAAAGATTGAAGGCCAGTTATTCAATTCCTTGGTTAATAAAAAGAAGTTTGAACGATGGTGGCAGGAAGACGGTCAAGCATGGACTGAGCAACTGAGAGCTGTGATGATACAACATCGTAACATCGGTCACGATTGGCAGTTTAGCGAAGAGCAACAGCAACTGATACAGCAGTATTACGATGCTAATAAGCTGCTGGTCGATTGTCTAAATAGCGATTGTTATGTCAGTCGAGACGTGCGGCAAGAAATCGAAGACACACTGTTGTTACCGATGGGTGAAACAGTTCGCGATCGCACACAACAAACCTAATTAAGTGGTGAGATCTTAACGGGCGATCGTCGCCCTTAACCATCAGCTTTCACTCGCAGCGTAATCACTTTAGATAAGAACATTTGTTCTAATAAATTTGGGAGAAATGTGTTTTGGTGACGATCGATCGTTTAGCATATCCTGAGAAACGCTGTGAAGTTGTGGCAGCCCCTCGCTAAAATCATGCTCAAATCTCGTTCCTTTCCGATCGCGTTACTCATTTTAGGATTGACGGCTGGTTGCACAGCAGAAGCGTCTAAATCAACGGCTCCGCAAGCGACTGCTTCGCCCATCTCTAATCAGCCTGCCTTGAGTTCTGCGAGTCAAAGTCCGTTTGGGCTGGTTTCGCCGACTACGCCCGACCCTGCCACAACCCGCACCATTCAGCAATATCTCAAAAAACTGGCAAATCAAGGATTCTCAGAACGATCGCAAGGCGTTTGGATGCAGTCTGGAACCACGCTACTCGCCAACCATCAAGGCACCACCCCACTATCAGCCGCCTCTTTGACCAAAGTGGCAACTTCTCTAGTAGCACTGCAAACGTTTGGCGTTGACCATCGGTTTGTCACCGAAATCAGTTCCACCGGAACGATCGAGAACGGCATTCTCAAAGGAGATCTGATCGTTCAAGGCGGAAACGATCCTCTATTTGTGTGGGAGGAAGCGATCGCTGTGGGCAACCTGCTCAATCAGCTAAAAATCCGCCAGGTGACGGGTAATCTGATTGTCGTCGGCAGATTTTATATGAACTTTGACACAAACCCGCAAGCGTCAGGCGAGTTGCTCAAACAAGGGCTTAACGCCGCCCTCTGGTCTGAAGAAGTCAAAGCCCAACATCTCACCCTCCCACCCGGAACGCCTCGCCCCCAGGTGGCGATCGCGGGATCTGTGAAAGTCGCCAATGCTGCGCCAGCCAACGCTAAACCGCTATTGCGTCATCAGTCTCTCCCTCTGGCAGAATTGCTGAAGAAGATGAATCGCTATAGCAATAATGCGATGGCAGAAATCATCGCCAGCACAGTTGGCGGGGCAAAAGTTGTCTCTTTTAAGGCGGCGCAAGCGGCAGGCGTTCCTCAATCAGAAGTGCTATTGGTCAACGGGTCAGGGTTAGGTGCCGCAAATCGCATCTCTCCCCGTGCGGTCTGCGCGATGTTTTTGGCGATCGAGCGTTCTCTCGAACCCTTTAAGCTCACGGTTGCTGATATTTTTACCGTAGTCGGACAAGATAGCGGCGTTCTCGATGCCCGTAAAATTCCGGCGTTAGCGGTCACCAAGTCGGGCAGTTTAGATGCCGTCAGTGCTTTAGCAGGCGCGTTGCCGACGACCCAAAAAGGGGTGGTTTGGTTTGTGGTAATGAACGGAGGCAACAATAATTTAGAAGGCTTTCGGTCAGATCAAGAAGCCCTATTACGAAGTCTGTCAAGTCAGTGGGGAGCAGTGCAGACTTCTCCGGCAGCGTTGTCAATTAACTCGGAGCGATCGAGCAAAGCGCCCGTGAGCGAGCGGGTCAATTAATTTTCAATAATTTCCGGATCTCGCTCGTGAAAGGTGAATATATAGGGTAACTCTCATTGACTTTATATAGTTCCCATGAAACCTCAGCAATTTCCGCAAGTCTGCGCTTCACAACTGATCTTCCTGTGATAATCTCAAAAGACCAAGGCTAGAGAAACTTTTTATAGATCCAGCCATGCTTGACACAGGTCGTCTTCCCCTAACGGGTGACGCGCTCGCTTGTTTCCGCCAGGGGCTAGACCGCGCCGCTAACGGAAAACATGAAGAAGCAGTTGCCCACTACAACAAAGTTTTGCAAGCGAGATCGGACTTCTGGGAAGCCTGGTATGAGCGCGGCTTGTCGCTAGACAGTTTAGGATTCTATTCTGAAGCGATCGCTAGCTACGATCGCGCCTTAGAAACCAACCCAAACCGAGGAGCCATCGACGAAATCTGGCACGATCGCGGCAATGCTCTCCATTATGGGTTGGGTGACTATGAAGCGGCGATTAAGTGCTATGACAAAACGCTGCAAATTAATGATGCTCATGCAATGGCTTGGCAAAATCGCGGCAATGCCTTGCTTTATGGGTTGAGCCATTATGAAGACGCGATCGCCAGCTATAACCGCGCCCTGCAACTTAACGCTGAAAGCTATCTGACCTGGCGCAATCGTGGTAACGCGCTGATTGAGCTGAAACGCTACACCGAGGCGATCGCTAACTACGATCGGGCGCTGTCTCTGCAAGCCGACGATCAAGTTTCCTGGCAAGCCCGCTTGCTGGCATCTCAACAGCTTGGGCTAACCTCACTCAGGCAGCCAACCACTAAACCAACCTGGTTTGGCGAGGGCTACGACGAGTCATCGCTGCTAGAAGAAGAATTGCAGCCTCCTAAAGCGGTGCAAGAATCTGGGGCAGGGTGTCAACTGCCGCTGTTAGTGGTTGAAGACGATGCCGGACAACATGAGATCGAGTTAGAAAATGACCACTATACGATCGGGCGAGATCCTAAAAACGATATTTGCTTAAGATCTCAGTTTGCGTCTCGATATCATGCGGTGTTGCGGCGAGTTAACCATGACAACGGCAGCTACACCTACACGATTAACGATGGCAATCTAGCTGGCAAACCCAGTACCAATGGCTTACTCGTGAATGGGCAAAAGCAACAGAGTTATGCGCTCAAAACTGGAGATTTGATTGTGTTTGGTCCTCATGTTCGGGCGACTTATCAAGCGGCGATCGAGCCAACAGATTTAAATTTTTGGTAATCATCCGTAGAGGGTTGTCTCTTTGGTTCACTCAGCACAGATACCTCAACGTTCTTCTTTTAGTTTAAAGAGCGACCTGCGGAGAACCTTTAGATTTTGAATGCCTGATTCAATCTAAGATCTAAAATTCCCGTTCTAACTCTTCTACAGCTATGGCGAACCTTACCCCAAACTCTAGTTACAGTCTGACTATCCGCTTTGAAGTGCCAAATCGATCGGGGATGTTAGCCAGCGTAGTGCAAGCGATTTCTACCCTCGGCGGCAGCATCGGACAGATTGATCTCGTCGAACAAACTCGCGATCGGTCACTGCGAAACATCGTTGTAGATGCCGCCAGCACTGATCATGCAGAGGCGATCGTGCAAGCCGTCAAATCTCTACCCGATGTCAAAGTTCTACACGCGAATGATCGCACCTTTGCGCTGCATCAAGGAGGCAAAATCACCGTTCAGAGCAAGGTGCCGTTGAGCAGACAATCCGATTTAGCGATGGCATACACACCAGGAGTCGGTCGGGTGTGTATGGCGATCGCCCAAGATCCCGATCGCGTTTATGAACTGACCGTCAAAGGCAACATGGTGGCGATCGTCACTGATGGCAGCGCTGTTTTAGGGCTGGGCAATCTCGGCCCCGAAGCGGCAATGCCCGTGATGGAGGGCAAAGCGATGCTGTTTAAAGAATTTGGCGGCATTGATGCCTTTCCGATTTGTTTGGCAACGCAAGACACCGATGCGATCGTTGAAGCGGTCAAAATGCTGGCTCCAGTCTTTGGTGGCGTTAATTTAGAAGACATTGCCGCTCCTCGCTGTTTTGAGATTGAGACTCGGCTCCAACAAGAACTCAACATTCCGATCTTTCACGATGACCAGCACGGCACCGCGATCGTCTCCCTTGCCGCTCTCTCAAATGCGCTGAAGCTGGTTAAGAAATCGATCGGTGACGTGAAAATTGTGATTAATGGAGCTGGAGCCGCCGGGGTTGCGATCGCGCGTCTGCTCCGCAAAGCGGGTGCCACTCAAATCTCAATGTGTGACTCTAAAGGAATTCTCTCCGTTGATCGGGCTGACTTAACCGAGCAAAAGCGAGAATTTGCCGTTGAAATGAAGGGCACGCTTGCCGATGCGATGAAAGGCACCGATGTGTTTTTAGGCGTAAGTGCCCCCGGGGTCGTTTCTCCTGAAATGGTGAAATCAATGGCAAAAGACCCGATCGTGTTTGCGATGGCAAATCCGGTGCCAGAGATTCAGCCAGAATTGGTGCGCGACGACGTGGCAGTCATGGCAACCGGGCGCAGTGATTATCCCAATCAAATTAATAACGTTTTAGCATTCCCTGGCGTGTTTCGTGGTGCATTAGATTGTCGTGCCTCTAACTTCACCACTAATATGTATTTGCAAGCTGCGTTAGCGATCGCATCTCTGGTTGCAGAGAGTGACTTGAGCCGAGAAAATATTGTTCCTTCAGTGTTTGACGATCGCGTTGCGACCGTCGTTTCAGCAGCCGTTCAAAAAGCGGCTCGTGAAGATGGAGTCGCACGCATTTGAGAAACCCAGTACAGATGCGTTCCCTAGCCCCCCAACTCTGGGGAAACTAGATCTTTTCAAAGTCCCCCAGAATGGGGTTTAGGGGACAGAAGCCGCAATTGACGAAGCGAAAAAACTCGTCGGGCTGACGTTAATTAATCCACTTTCCTAAGTCCGTTCGGTTTTAGTTTGCTGCCGTGTTTTTGCTTTGATTCTTGCTAAATTCTGAGTGCTGCGTGATTGCCCATATAGAGGAATTGATGCACTGGCAAATTCAGTCACTTTAGCGCTGAAAGAATCAGCAGACATAGAACTCTCTTTCACTTGATAAAAGAGAGCCTCATACTGGTTTAGCGCTTGCTCAAATGAGTAGCGCTCTAACGCATATTGCCGCCCTTGCTTGCCCAATCGCTCTGCCTGTTCAGGGTTTTTGTGAAACTCTAAAATCTGCTGGGCTAACGCCGCTGGGTTTTCTGGCTCAACCACAACTCCACCTCGGCTTTTCTCGATCGCCTTCGCAGCGCTGCCAAAATGCGGAACCGAAGCAATCACCGGGCGACCACTCGCCAGCAAAACTTGCGTTTTAGATGGCATATTAAAAGACACGACATGATGCTTTTGCACAATCAGCCCCACGTCGGCGGCTGCCAACATTTCGGGCAATTTCTCGCGCGGTTGGAATGGCAGCAAGATCACATTGTCAGCCCCACAAGTTTGACAATAGTGTTTCAGCATTTCAACTGCCTTCGATTCGCCGACGATGACAAACACAATGTCTAAAACGTCGCGCAACTGAGCAGCGGCTTCTACAACGGTTTCTAAGCCTTGAGTTAAGGCAATATTGCCCGAATAAAGGACGACAAATTTGCCCTCAAGATTGTGGGCACGTCGGAATGCATTGTCGTCTTTAGGCAGGGGACAAATGAAGTTGGTGTCTACCCAGTTGGGAATGCAGGTGATCTTCTCAGATGGAACGCCTTTGCCCTCTAGGTTCTCCACAAATCCTTCGGCAATGACGCTGACGGTGTGAGCCGTTCGATAAGCAAATTTTTCGATCGCCTCCAGCAACCAAATCAATGGCTTGTTTTTGATTAAGCCCATATGAACGGCTGCTTCGGGTAGGATATCTTGCACGTTGAGTACGATCGGGCAATTGTGCAGCCAGCCTAACAGTGCAGCCGGGGCACAGACTGGCAACGGCGGCATGGTGAGGAGAATCAAATCGGGTCGCCGACCTCTAAGCGCTTGAAAGAAGCTGGTAAGCACAAAACTGCTGTCTAAAAGAATCCGATCGAGCAGGGTTGGCTTGGGCTTGACTAAAACATAGCTGCGCTGGATGGTGACTCCATTCCTTTCTTCAGTCTCATAAAGCTTGCCGCGATATTGCTCATAGATCTGTCGCTGCGGATAATTAGGCATCGCCGTAATTACTCGCACTTCATGCCCACGTTTTGCTAACCCCTCTGCAAGCTCAGTCATGAGCGGAGCGATGCCGATCGGCTCTGGGTAGTAATTGTATGAATAGATTAAAACACGCATAGCTGATGGGCCCAGACGGTTATTGTTGCGTTTCACTGACTGCATTCGTGTTAAGAGTTTGACTCTCAGCCTCTAAGAAATTTCGTCTCAACTAGAGCTTCAAAAATTTCTTGAAGAATTGTTTCTAAGTGACGATGTGCTTATCATGCCCATCGAAGTAAAAATAATCACGTCATGCACTGAGTTGCCAGAGATATGAAGCATTTACTCCTTTTACTAGACTTTGATTAACGCTATGTAAAGAGGCTAACCTTTATAGTCTTTTTGAGTATCTAAAGAGGGCTTCCCTTTGCTTACTCTTTACACGCTTAAATCTCCGTCTCTGGAAGATGTCCGCGTCAATTTAGGCTTTTTTGGGCAAAGCTGAAGGTTAAGAACTCAGCAGATTTGAAAACGATCGCGATCCGCTATTTCTCTTCCTCAATAGAGATGGGATCGCTCTCGGCGGTATCTGATTTACAGATCGCCGAAAACAGCGCTGCGTAGTCCATCTCGGCAAACGACATCGCCATCGCTTTGAGCAAAATTTGACGCACTCCTTCTACACTGTCAATCTCAAGACCAGATGATTGAGCGGCTGAGATGAATAGCTCAATGTCTTTTTTGAGATGCTTGGTCGGAAAGTTTGGAGCTTGATAGTCGTGATCGAGCATTCGTTGCAGTTTCTTGTCAAACGTGGGCGCATAGA
>JAYVFW010000219.1:0-4634 GCA_043772715.1 Phormidesmis sp.
GAGATTGGTGGAGATAGCGAAGAAGCGGCAGCCCACTATATTGCAGAAGCGATCGATAAACCTGTGATTGCCTACATTGCCGGACGCAGTGCCCCCAGAGGCAGACGCATGGGACACGCTGGAGCCATTATCGATTCACAAATCGCTGATTTTGGTCCAGACATTGGCACCGCAGATAGTAAAGTCAATGCCTTCAAACGCGCCAAGATTGCGGTTGCCGATCGTCCATCTGACATTCCTACACTCGTCAATAAGCTGTTAAAAACACCCGCGCAACGATCGGCTGGGTAATCAAATTAAGGCAAAGGAAATCCGCCCAAAAATGCCGTGTAAACCGCCTGGAAAAAGGCTCACAGCTATTATCAAAACAGCGATAATAGGGATATAAGAGTCAAGAGAAAGCAAATGAGAATTCAATCAGCAGTGCTGGTACATCTGGGGTTTGGGAAGTATGTGCGCTCTGACCAAGTGACCGCTGTGGTGCCGATCGAAGAAGATCGTGGCCCCGGTCGTCGTACATTCGTCCAATTAGAAGGGCAGACCGATCCGATCGTTGCGTCACGGGCAGAAGACTCGATCGTGCGCGATTTAGTTCAAGAGCCGCGTGAGGTGACTCAATCTCGTCAGCAGCAAGAGATTTTGCGCGACTTGTTTAATGACTTGCAGCAGGTAAATAAATCGGTTCGGCGATTCTCTCGTGATGAGGGAGGACTGGATCTCGATCGCTTAGAGCGTCGCATTCGCGAAGTCATCGAAGAGTAGAGTTTTGCAGGATTGCATCAATTAAAAAAGGGGGAGACGCTCTAAGATCGTCTCCCCCTTTTTATTCAAATAATCAGAGACTAAACGGCGGCAAGCTCAGGAGAGGGACGCTTGCTGTTGCGAATGTCTGCGATCGCTTTTGCATAATCAGGTGCGTTAAAGACGGCAGACCCAGCCACGATCGCATTGGCACCCGCTTCGATCACTTGCCAAGCGTTGTTTGCCTTCAAGCCGCCATCGACCTCGATCCAGGGGTCAAGACCGCGCTCATCGCACATCTGACGCAGCTTGCGAATTTTGGGCAACACCCCAGGAATAAAGCTTTGACCCCCAAAACCGGGGTTAACGCTCATGATCAGCACCAAGTCGCATAGGTCAAGTGCATACTCAATCAACTCTAAAGGACTGCCGGGATTCAACACAACGCCTGCTTTTTTGCCTAATTCTTTAATCTGCCCCAAGGTGCGGTGCAGGTGAGCAGACGCACTATATTCGGCGTGAACGTAAATGTGGTCAGCGCCCGCTTTAGCAAAATCTGCGACATACTTTTCTGGCTCTACAATCATCAGGTGAACATCCAGCGGCTTTTGAGTTACTGGGCGAATCGCTTCGACGATTAATGGGCCGATCGTAATGTTAGGGACAAAGCGACCATCCATCACGTCAACGTGAATCCAGTCGGCCCCGGCTGCATCAACGGCACGAATTTCGTCTCCAAGACGGCTAAAGTCGGCAGACAAAATCGATGGAGCAATGACGATCGACTTCTGGGATGGCGTTGTCATAGTGGCTTTTACTTTTTAGACTGCTTAAATTTGTGTCCAGTTTAACAAATTGTGAATATTTTCTCTCATCTTCTCAAGGAAACTTTGTAAAGCTTTGGTGATAAACTCTGAGCTTTTTGAGCGATCGAGCGAAGATAAACGTGGCAAATCGGGAGCGAAATGTAGTGCGGCAGATTCATAGATTAGGGTGGTTGGCGTGTGGAATCGCAGCCTGGGCAGCATTAGCGGGAGGCGTTAAAAGCGCGTCTGTCGAAGAGTCTTCGATCGCCCAAGATGGCATAGATGCTTTAAAGCTGCAAAAGCCGCCTCATAACTTAACCGGACGCAAAATCGCGATCGGACAGCTTGAGATTGGGCGACCTCCTCAGAGCGGTTTAGATAAAGCGGCAAACACAAATCAAGTGGTGTCGATCGTGCGAGCCTTTCTTCGCAATCAACCCGCTAAAAGCAACACTAATCTAGACACTCATGCAGCTCAAGTTGCCAGCATTTTGATTGGCAACAGCAAAGCGGTTAAAGGCGTTGCGCCCAATGCTCGACTCTATTCTTCGGCGGCGGCAATCCCCCGCAAAGGCGGACAACCTGAAGAGTGTCTGTCTGCTCAATCTCTGGCGATGCAGAATGGCGGTGATGTGCGGGCAATTAACTTCAGCTTTGGCGAAGCCCTTCAGCAAGACCCACGACCGAGTGCCAAACTCGATGGCAAGGCGCTGCTGACTCTTTGCATTGACTGGTCATCGCGAGTTCATGATGTTGTCTATGTGGTTGCAGGCAATCAGGGCAAAGGCGGCATTCCGATTCCGACTGACAACTTTAATGGCATGAATATTGCATTCACAACGCGATTAAATGGCGTGTATGCCAAAGTTGACTTTTCTAATATTGGCGATGTGGCTCCGCGCATTCTCAAGCGCAACGATGGCGTTGAAACAAATTTGGGAGGACGGCGTGGCATCTCACTCGCTGCCCCTGGAAATAAAGTGGCGGTCGCCAATTTAGAAGGCAAGCAAACTACCTCGATCGGCACCAGTTTTGCCGCGCCTCACGTCACAGCAACGGTGGCACTCTTACAAGAGTTTGGCGATCGTCAACTGCGAACCCACTGCAAACGCGGAGCGGGCTGCAAATTGCCTTGGGGATTGGATGCCCGCCGTCATGAAGTGATGAAAGCCGTGATGATGAATTCGGCTGACAAAATTAAAGATAGCGGTAATGGTCAACTTCTAGGAATGACGCGCACAATCCTGGAGAAAAATAATCAAAACTGGCTGGAGTCAGATGCTTATAAAAATCCCAAAGTGCCGCTCAATATCCAAATGGGTGCAGGACAGTTAAACGCATTTCGGGCATATCAGCAATTTAGTCCCGGTGAGTGGAAGCCTGAAAAACCCGTGCCAGCGATCGGGTGGGATTATGAAAAAGTCGGTGCAGGAAATGTCGCGTTTCAGGACTATACACTGGAAAATCCCTTGCAGCAGGGAAGTTACGTTGCTCTAACACTGGCGTGGGATCGATTGGTGGAGTTGAGCGATCGCAATCGCAACGGGCAGTTTGATGCAGGAGAAAAGTTTAACGATCGCGGACTCAACAACCTCGATCTCTACCTGATGCGGGTAGAAGATAACGATATTCGCAAGAGTGTTGGCTCATCGATCAGCGACTTAGATAGCGTCGAACACATTTTTCATCAAATTCCCACAACAGGACGCTATAAAATTCGAGTCCTATTCCGTCAGCGCGTCAATCAGCCGATTCAACCCTATGCGCTGGCATGGTGGACAGTTCCGTCTCAAAAATTGTAACCAGCCTGACCGGAAATTCTGCATAGACTACCGTAGCGAAAGGTAGAGACGACACTTTGCAATGAGAAAGAACCCGATGAGCAAACTTTTATTGACCCGGATTAGCATCGCAGTCTTGGCAGCGATCGTCACGTTAACGTCGGTCAGTTGTTCAACTGCGGCAAACTCAAATCTCAGCCCCAAGCCAATAGACCCAACTACAAAACCGATCGCGGCTAAACCTAAAATCGTGGTTAACCCAAAACTCGTCGAGGCAAACACTCGTTTTAGCTTCAAGCTATTCTCCGAAATTCTCAAGCAAGATGGCAAAAAGAATGTTTTTGTGTCACCTTCGAGCGTCGCGATCGCGATCTCAATGATCCACAACGGTGCCAAAGGCGAAACTCAGCAAGCGATCGCCAAAGCGTTAGAAATGCAGGACATGAGCCTGTCAGAAATCAATCAGGCAAATGCTAGTCTTAAAACCAGCCTCGAAAGCAGCGACCCAAACGTGCAGTTGACGATCGCCAATTCGCTTTGGGCCAGAAAGGGCGTTGATTTTAAGCCAGAATTTATCCAACGCAATCAAAAATTTTATGCTGCCGAAGTCAAGTCTCTCGATTTTGCCGATCCCTCTGCACCGGGTCAAATCAACGGTTGGGTGAAAAAAAATACCCAAGGCAAAATTAGCGAGATTGTCGATCGCATTGATGCCGATCAAGTGATGTTTTTGATCAACGCCATCTACTTCAAAGGCAAGTGGATGAACGAATTCGACAAGAGTCAAACGACCAATCAGCCTTTCACTCTGGCAGACGGTCGTCAAAAACAACACCCGATGATGTCCCAAACGGGCGAATATCGCTACTCCGAAACTCAGCAATTTCAAGCGGTCAGTTTTCCTTACGGCAAAGGGCGCACGAGTCTCTATGTCTTCTTGCCCAAATCAAACTCTAATCTTGCAGAGTTTCAAAAAACGCTGACGGCTGAAAATTGGCAAACCTGGATGAAAACTTTTGGCAAACGAGAAGGCTCGATTAAACTGCCGCGCTTCAAAATGGATTATGAAATCGAACTTAAAAAGTCCCTTTCAGCGTTGGGAATGGGAATCGCCTTCGATCCCTCAAAGGCAGATTTTTCTAACTTAAGCACCACTTCAACGCGCATCGACGAAGTAAAACACAAAACCTTTGTCGAAGTGAACGAAGAAGGCACCGAAGCCGCCGCCGTTACCTCAGTTGGCATTCGAGCTACGCCTACTCGGGTGGCTGCTACGCCTTTTTCAATGACGTTCGATCGTCCCTTT
>JAYVFW010000220.1:0-14259 GCA_043772715.1 Phormidesmis sp.
CCTCCTGCACGAATCCGGGAACGCTCCCTAAATCCCCCAATTCTGGGGGACTTTGAACTCCGGTTCTCCCAGAATTGGGGGTTAGGGGGCGAGATATAAAGGTGGTTTACGTTGAGAATTCTATTCATGCAGGAGGTCTATTGTAGGTAGGGGCACGATATGTCATGCCCCTACCTATTCGTACTCTAGAATTTCTGCTCTGACAGCGCCCCTGCTGGAGGTTGGCTGGCGATCTCTAGTAGCCCTGGTGAATCGATAAAGCCAAAATAGAATGAAATTGCTGCCAAAACTGCGTGCAGCCAGACATCGTTCCCAAACACCGGAATCAAGCCAAAGGTGGTGTCAAACCCTGGCAACAATCCAAACGCTGCGAGTAGTCCAAAAAAGGCGGCAAGCCCACGACCATAGATGCGTGATCCGCCTAGCCCGATCGAGCCAACGAGTCCGAGAATTCCGGCAATGATGTAGACTCCATTCTCAGCGGCATTGATTGGAAAAAGTCCGAAGAGATAGCCTAATTGCACTTCAACACCTTCGTGATTTTCGATGATGTTGATCGGGTGCTGTAATCCAGGAATAAATCCTAGAATTCCAAATGCGATCAAGAAAATACCTGCAATTAAGGCGTAATATTGTCCTGTTTTCATAGCGCTGTTTCCTGAATAGAAAGCCGTTAATTGGCTTAGTGGATTGCCTTTCAGGTTAGGTGCCAGCAATCGGGCAATCCTCACCATAATGGATGATTTTATTGCAAGTCCCGGCTTTGCTAGTGTTGAAAAATTTCTAGGATTGCGATCGTGCGCTGCAATCACTCCTCATCTGCAAACGTGATTAACTTTAAGTGATCAGGATTTGCAAGCAACTCCTTGGCTAATAAATATCCTGTGATCGTCCAGGTTTGACACTTGCGAGCCTCTTTGCCGATCAAACGACCATCAGGTCCGTCATAATATTCGGGCCAATGATCTTCCATTAAACGGCGTTCTGCAACGGCGATCGCATGATGCGCCAGTTCTCCTCGATCCATTTTTTTGGCGGCAGCAGTTAACATCCACAGCAAAACGGGCCAGCTTCCCCCATTGTGATAAGACCAGGGGCGATTTTTGGGATCGGCTCCGGTCACTGTTCTCCAATCGCTGTCTTCTAGCGCTGGGTAGCACAGCTTCATCGGCATATGCCCTACCAAATCATTCCAGCGTAGCTCGATTAAGTTCAAAATCTTGTGAGACTGCTGCTCGTCAGTCAGCGAGACAATGATCGCCATCAAATTACCCAGCGAAAAGAAGCGACAGTCTAGCTGTGACGGTCCTAAATTGCCCGCCAAATAGCCTCCCGCTTCGGGCAACCACTTTGCTAACCGATAAAACGGAATCGAGTCTGAATAGATATTGAATTGGTTGAGCGCCTCTTCTCCATACTCCTCAACCTGAAAGCGGTAAATCACATTTAATCGATCGGGGTCTAACCAATAATTCTCTCGAATCTGCTTTGTTAACGGGGTTAAGCGATTTTCTACCGCCCGAATCATAAATTGATTTGTCTCGTTAGGAACTAGCATCTCAAGACTCGCTTTGAGTGCCGCAAAAAACAGCGATTGAATATCAAGGGGATGCCCATACAGCCCCATGCGTCGATCGATCATGCTCGCCGCATCAGGAACCAGCACCATCGGGTACATATCAAAGCGGGTGACGAGGCAGAGTTCTAAAACTAAGCGGATGCCTTCTTGAAAATCGTCTCGCTCGACCAGCTCAATATCTTGAGTCGAGATCGCATAAGCCCGCAATAAAATCACCCACCACAAACAGGCATCGGCAGGGGCAACTCGTCCGATCGCGTGGTCGCCAAAGTCAGCTTTTAAATATTCTTGCCCGTTAAAAGACTGAATTTTGAAGCTAGCGGGCATCAGACCCCGGCTCGGTTTCGAGCAGTCTAGCTGACCCGTTTTGGGCTGCAAAATCAGGGTTGCTTCTAAAAAATTGCGAACAATTTCTGATCTGCCTTTGATCAAAAAAAGCAGGGCTGAGGAGACAAAATCTCGAATAAAACACTGGTCGTAGTTTAGAGCGGCAATTTCTGGGTCGAGTGCCGCGATCGTGCCGATCGGTTGCCCTCGAAAATAGATGATCGATTTTTCAAGAGCGCTCCATGCCTGTTCTTCAATTGATTGACTACCCAAATCTCAACCCTCTCTATTGATAGGTGCAGCTTACCAAAGGTCTATGTTAAAGCAATCGCATCTAAACCACTAGTGACTTCTGAACAACCTCATGACTGTGAGGATGGGTTGAAGAGTGTTGCTGTTTAAAAATCTGTGCTGTCTCTCCAACGCTGCATTAGACCTCCACGAACCTTGATTCGCCCCCTATCCCCCAATTCTGGGGGAACCAGATTGTTCAAAGTCCCCCAAAATTGGGGGACTTAGGGAGCGTTCCCCGGCAGATATGACAACGAGAATTCTATTCATGCAGGAGGTCTATTGATTCATGTCGCCTTAAAGTCTGCATTACCCCAACATCAAAGTACCCGATGAGGTACTGTCTGCTCTCCAAAAATCACGCACAGTGTTAGATAACAGTATTCAAGACGAACAGTTTCTTTAAAGACTCAGAAGCGTCTGTGTTCTATGTTTGGGAAGCGTCAAATGTATATCATTGATGAAAATTTAGCGGTTTATTCGCCTCGATATCAGTTAGCCAATGCAAAAACGCTTGAATATCTGAAGCAGGTGGGTCAAGGGTCAGAAAAAGGCAGCATTCAAGGAGAAAACGATGCACCGATTCTAGTTTCACCCGATGGGCTGTTAAAAGCTGGAGAGCTTTACGAATCCTCCTCAGATCCTGCGGTTCGCTATTATCTGCCCCGCTATCAACTCAGACAAGTCAACCAACAATTTACCACCGCTCTCAAGTGGCGTAGCCTGCAAGATGACCCCAACGGCGCGCTTGCCTGGTTGTTGATCGAACTCACGCCCGAAGTGCCTCAATCAACAACGGTGCTGCAAGAAATTCAGCATCAAGCCGTCGTGAAAATTGCTTACCAACTGCCTCTAGAAGGACAACTTGAGAGCAATCAATTTCAGCAAAATGCCAGTCTTCAGCTCGAAGTCGGAGCGCTAGAAGTCGTCTCAGCCGAGGTGCGGCGCTGTCGTTTGGCGCTCAACAGCAAAGAAGAGTTCGATCGGGTCTTTCAAATTATGACTGACGATCGCTTTCAGGCACGGCTGCAAATTGACTGTTTTGCCCAGATTGGGCATCGCACTTGGCGGCAAATTGTTAGCGATCTCGTTGATCTGTCTAGTCGATCGCTGGCACTCTCTCAAAAGCAAGTGCTAGTCACCGACATGGTAGATGAGAACAATCTGGAGTTAGTTAACCCTGATCGCAATCAAGCTAGTGTTAAAACCCGTTATATCAAGAAGGCTCAAATTGATCAGGTCAAAGTCGTAGGAATCGATCGTCAGGTAGAACCTACCAAGTTAGAACGGATTAGTAAGGTAGACATGACGCGAATCGTGTCGAGAAGTCCTGCGTTAGAGAGCCGAGTCAACCTGAAAAGTGTGGGTGTTGCTCGTTTTAATGCGTCGCCACTTGCTGCCACTCGTGTGAATCGAGCCGATGCAGATACGATCGTGCTTCAGCCCGAAACTTCACGAGTTTATGCTCGATCGTTGCCAGAGGTTTTACGAAAAACTGATTTGTCCGTGAGTGCGCGAGGCGTTAAGGAAGCTGTCGTTCCGATTCGGGCATTTGTCGATCGCAGAGGACAACCTGCCCTGCTTCGGGTGCCCGTAAAAACCACGCAAGAGGCTCCTTTCTTTTTTGTGAAAGAAACGAATGCCTATATGTTTAGTATGCCGGGAGATTGGCAACCCAGTGCAACGCATATTTTGCTCAAGACCTCGATTCAACGAAATGGCAAAAGCTACAAATTTTATCAAGATTCTGCTTTTAGAGAGCAGTTCTATTTTGAGCCAGAAGAATTTCGTCTCTCTCGCCAATCTGAATCACCTTATTTACCCGATTTGAGAATCGCCTTGTTCGATGCTGCTGCTGCCGGAGCCGATCCCAATTCACCCGAAGTCTATTATCGAGCGGTCTTAACTTATAAAGCGCTGCCCTACCTCGATTCTCAGGTGATTGAGCAAGCAAAATTAGAGCTATCGACGAATGCAGGTCAGGCTAGATTTACATCACTAGAGCCATCGTCAACTAAGCTATTTTTGCAGCTTCCTTCAGATTCTGCCAATGGCACTCGGCAATCGATCGAGCAAACAGTTAATCAGCTAACGTTTGACAATGGAATTATCGATGAAATCGAGCTATCGGCAACCGAACTAAAACGAGTCAGAATCGATCTCACTTCTGGCTTGGGATTGATGGGATTAGTGGAAGCAAACTTAATAGATAGCTCTAAGGCAACGATTCAAGTCAGGCTGGCGATCGACACTGACAAATCGCAAGACGAAGAGTTTTGGAAGAATCTTGTGATCTACCAGGGATTCAAAAAAGACACGTTTCAACTCAGTGTTTTGGCTGATTTAACCTACTTTGAGTCAACGCCTGAAGGAATGCAGCCTTTAACAGGTCTAAGAGTCGAATTTGAAGGCGGTGAATTTGTCACATTAACTCGTGAGTTGCTAAAACAACCCGTGACGCTGAAGATTCCTCCGATCGCGTGGCTACTCGACAAGTCCAACGCCAAGCAATATCGCTATCGAGTCATCAATTTACACGGTGAAACGGTTGGGCAGATGACTGATTGGCAATCTGGCGAAGGCGAATTAGATTTGAGCGTCAATCCCGCGTAGGGACACGGCACGCCGTGTCCTCATGACCCCAACGTCATCACCAGAGGTCAGAATGCTAGTTTTACCCCGATCGTCAGATATCTCAACTGGATTCGCAGATCACCTGGATGTAGCCATTCGTTATGGATTACCCGATCGCTTAACCCTTGCCCAAACACCCACAGGTGAACCCGATTTTTTCCTGCTGCGCTACTCTGGCGATCGTCAAGACTCAGGCGGATTGTTGCAAATGCGCCTACAGTTTGTGCCATTCTCAGAAGCGTTAACGACTGCAATCATCGCAGCAGGACAAAAGCTGTTATTAATTCCATTTGAGTCAGGAGCATTTCGGATTCGAGTGCGATCGCCAATTACAGATGAAACACAGCAAACTGGCACTTGGCATCCTGTACTATTTTCAGCAAATCAAGTTATTGCCCAGTCGATCAACTTTGATTCAACAGAAACTCAAATTTTGCAATCGTTATTGCAAGCCGAAGATAATGTAGTCGAAGTCGAATTAGCATTGCACTATCGGGGATTGGTAACGGGCATTCCTTGGCTGGTGACGGCTCAAACTCAAGCGCTCAAGTCCCATCTAGTAACGTTTTTAGGTGATCAGCCTGTACGAGTCGATCAAGTCATTGCGGCATTTCTATCGATTCCTACGCAGTCAGAAATGCTGAAATGGATTGCATTAGAACTCGATGCAGTGGAACCCGATCGCGATCAAATGCTCACCGAAATTGCTTGGCGATCGCTTGACTCGTTCTTTCAAAAAATTCCACCGACTACACTAACAGAAACGCCACGTTATCAGCTTCTACAATTACTTTCTAATGATTCTTCAACCGTCTCATGGGATTTAATTCCACCTCGTCAAGAAGTGCGACAGCATCGGCTGAGTTGGTCGGTTAGTGAGCTTTTTGAGCAGATCACCGATCCAGAAATGCGCCAAAAATTGTTTCCGATCGTCAATCAGGTGAGTTTGTTTGGCACGACTCAAATTCATGTGATTAACTTCCTGCCTTGTGATCCCAATTATTTGCGAGAAGTGCGGTTAGGGCTGCGGTTCTCTGGCGCAAATGGAGTGCCAGAATATCGCGATGTTGTCTTTAACGGACAAACCAACATTGAGCGATTCACGATCGTCTACCCGGCTCTGATGCCCTTTCAACTTGATTATCGGCTGAGTGCGGTGTTAGCGCCTCCTAAAGGCGTTGGTTGGGCGCGCACGATTAAGCGAGACTTTGTGGCAGCAAACAGTTCTGTGATTGATTTAAACTACACCATAGCCGGAATTGAGTTTGTGCGAGTTGAAGCTGAATCGGAAGTCTTTAATAAAGCATCGGCGATCGAGGTTTTTCTCCCCTCCACGTCGCTTAAACTCACACCCGAAAAACCTTCTGCCTGGGTTGCACTTCCAAACATTGCTTCGACTGATCAACTGACTGTGCGCTGTGTGGCTCAACCTCTTAAAGGCGTGAATGCTCCTGCCTATAATTTGGTGGATGGTGAGATTGGCGATCGCATTCTCAAAATCGCGGCTTATCAACTCGAAGTTTTAGACCCCGATGTGATCACGCTAACGCTAGATCCAGAAGTCGCGCCTCACTTTGCTTACGTTGCAGTTTCTATCACCAAGCCAACCGCAACAGATAGCGGTAAGCGCCGCGAACTTAAATTGAATCAACCACAGGTTTATAAGCTTTTGGGACGCAGTAGTGTATTCGAGCCTGTTCGATTTCGATATCAAATTCATTACGTTGCTTACAACAGCGAGGACAATACATTGCCGATTGTGTCAACTGATTGGGCGATCGCAGAAGGCACTACTTTAATGATTCGTCCGCCTGTGGTGTCAGAAGCTATTAAAGCAGTTAGTTGAACTAAAAAAAATAAATCGTCATTTTCGGACAGGAGCTAATTATGATCGAAGTTCCGGCTGATTTGAAATCCTCAAATTATCGACTCTATCGAGACTCGCAAGATTTACAACTTGTCTATGTCGATGCGCTGCAACCCACCGCAGTCCACGAGGCGGGAGCGATCGTTTGGAGAGCACAACCAACCTCAAATCGAGCTTATTTTGTGAGTGAACTTCAGTTTGGCGCAACTGAAGCAGGGTTTCAATCCGTTGCTAATCTGACCTGCGATCGCAGAACTGTTCCCGTTTCGTGGGAGCCTAGCCCTGTGTTTGCCTGGTTTAGACAAGGCGACACTGCTCAAATGTTGGCTCGTGGCAAAACGTCTGGGTTTGGAAGTCACAACGCTGTAATGAGCGGAACTGCTAACGCTGAGGTGATGGCATTGCCGATCGCGATCGCTGGAGAGTTATCTTACTCAGGAAAGTTAGCGGGTGCCACCGTTCGCGCCGATGGAGAACTGATTGCCCTTCAGCAAGTTCTCGCGACTGTTCCGGTCGGAAGTCGTGCGCCTTGGGCGGCTACGATCGCGGATGTCCTCATTCCTACGCTGGCAAGACTGGTCGAACACGATGGTTTAACGATCAAAGCAGAAGCGGTGAATTTGCCGCTAGACGGGCTATCAGAACTTAAAGAACTGGTTTTGATGGAGTGGGCGCACCGCATTGTTCAATGTGCTGCGATCGAGTCCCTAGCATTTCCTGCTGCTCAAGTGAAGTCTCTGACGCTGCAAGAGCCTTTAGATCTCAACATTAATTGGACAAAAGGAGCGATCGTTCCTGTTCGCGTCGTGCGGGTATTGCGTCCAGAAGCCGTTGTCATTCCAATTGATGTTGATTCTTCTGTAATCAATTCTGTCAATATTGTGATTTCATCTAACAGCGATTGGCGTTCATTTAACTACGTCAATGTTTTTCTAAAAAGCGGAGATTCTAAGGGTCAAATTACGTTAACGCCTGAAGAACCCGTACAATCTCTTCAGTATTCTGGCAATGATTTTTTGATTAGCGCGATCGCAAACGCTAAAGGGTACAGTGTCGATCTTCCAGTAAGCGTCGAAGTGATTGAAAATCAAGCAGTCGTTCACTTACAGCCATTAGAAGAACGGGCATTTTTGGTTAAAGTCGATCGAGCAATGCTAGAGCAAATTGGTGAGATTGAAGTGTCGATCAAGCATCCTGCTCTCGCTCATATGTTAACTCCAAAAGCAGAAATTCTCCGTCTCTCTGCAAAAGATAGCGATTTACCCACTGTTAGCGCTGTCTATCGCGCTCTTTTTTGGAAAACTAACTCCTTTGAGCCTTATGAAATCGTAACGCGCTTATCGTCTGGAATTCTAGTGCGCTGGCGTGATTCTGCTTTTAACGGAGAAGTGACGATCGACAGTGCGCGGCTTCCGTTGCTCAAGGTGCTGATTCCTTCACCCATCAAAGCGGTAGAAGTGTCTCAGGGAAAAGACTTTAACTCTTTGGGAGTAAAAGAACAGCAGTCCGATCTCATCGCGGTTTGGAGCTATCAACCCGATGGTGGCGAGTTGTCGATTCGGACTCAATATACACTCTGCGATCGCGAATCTTATTGGACACCCTGGCAGCCTATCAAACCTAACGGTGTTGTTATGCCTCCGATCGTGGCGTGGCAGAACGTTAAATTTGTTGCGCTCTCAAGTCTTAAAGAGCCATTAACGGTTGAAGTAATGGCACCCGCGATCGCAGAAGACAGAGTGCTTCGAGGCGTGGTTGAAGTCGCGAAGCCTTGGTCGCTAAAGCTTCCCGATGGTGGACAAACCCTCAAGTTTCAATATCGTGTTTGTTCTACTAAAAACGCCGATTGTTCGGTGTGGATAGACACGAATCGCACGATCGTCATGCTAGATGCAAATTCAGTTCGATCGCAGTGTGATTAACCCTTTAACCCCCGTTTTATCAGGAGAAATCAGTAATGTTACAAGCTCCCATGTTTATGCAAATTGAAGGGGTGAGCCTCTTCAAAGATGACCAGATTTGGTATAAGTTTTACCCGATCGCGCAGTATCCCACCATTCGTTTAGATGAGAAAGGAAAACCTGTTTTTCTATTAACAAAATATGCGTTCTCAGATGATCAACGTACTGAGAATTCTAAATTACCGTCGGGTGGTGGATATCTTAACTTTGACATTCAGTTTAGCGTTGACGAAACCGTATTAAATCAGAAATTGCGTCCCCAACTTCAGACTTGGGTGGATAAAGAATGGAATCGTCTGAAGAGCGCCACACCCGCAGAACAGGTAAAAGTTGCAGGCATGAGCGCACCGCCTAGCGTCGAGTTTGGTGAGCCAACCTGGACAGATGGCACAGTCTCGCTTGATGCGCCCCAAGATGCCAATCTAGTCAGCGCACGAGTCGCCGAGGGTGCGCCTTCGCTATTAGCGGGAAATATTGCCGTTTTCAGCATGGATCTCACCGCACCGGGCGCAACGTTTATGGAGAAAGTGTTGGTCAATCCAGACGGTTCTGGAGGTACCGATCTTTCGATGCTGCAAGTGATTTATAACCTCAAGTTTTGGTCACGACTGCCGCCCGTTCACATTCACATCAAAGCCGATTCTGAAAAACTTCACGATCACGTTCAAAAAATCATCGAAGGTCGAGGCTGGCAAGATTGCACTTACTACGATTTTGACCACACCGATATCGACACCGAAACTGCTAGTCTGACTGGAATGATTGATATCCAGATCGATACTGGGTCGGCGGCTCTCGATAACTCTGAGCTTGCAAGTCTTCGCACTTATGCGCTTGATCTGGTGAAAGAAATGATTCAGGCAAATTTCTTTAGTGATAAACCTGATGAGAGCGATCGTAGTAATCCCAAAACGCCGCTCCCTGCGGCAAACGCCAACGGCAATCCCAATCGCTTTTTTAAGCAGACCTACGACAAATCGACGATGAAGATCGAGTTAGACCTCGAACAAAGCAGCGTTGTCGAGTGGAAAATCAATCCCCAAGCGACTCTGCAAACATTCTTCAAAGGAATGAAACCTCAAGAAATCAAACAATTTGTCCGCAAAGTGGATTTAAACGATGATTTCTTTAGTCATTTAGGACTCACCGTTTGCGCGTATTCCGATTATAAAGATCCGGCTTTATCTGTCGTTGAAGTAGACGTGCACTACAACGGAACGGATGAATCAGGAAAACGCCAAGACGAATCAAAAACATTCACGTTTACAAGCCAGGATAATCAACTTTGGAATCCTAGTTTGATTGGCAGCAAACGAGATTATGAATGGCGCTATCGAGTCGGCTACAAAGATCATGGATTTGGCGAATATACAGAATGGAAGCCGGATCTGAAGGATAAAGTCAGCGTCAACGCCGCGATCGGGCGCATTAAATTAGTAGCTCGATCGGGCTACATCGATTTTGTTGATTTTGTCGAACAAGTTCAAGTCCAAATCGCTTACGAAGATCTGGATCTCAACGTTCCTCGTGAAGTGACGACGATCGTACTCAATTCTAACAAGACAGAAGTTCCCTACGAGCGGCTGATTTATCAGGAATGGAAACGCCCGATCGAATACAAAACTCGCTTTATTTTGAAAAATGGCGAAACGATCGAAGACACGACTTGGAGAAAAAGTGACGATCGGAATCAAATTCTGATTAACCAGCCAAAAGATGGCGTGTTGCAAGCCCGATTTATTCCCGTGGGTGACGGCTGGGATGATGTCAGCCAGGTGGTTTTAGACTTGCGCTATAACGACATGGGCAATCAATATAGCATTGTCGATACACTAACGCTCAAGACTCGCGAGGATATGCGAACCTGGAAAGTTGTGCTGCAAGATCAAAGCAAACGTGACTTTGATTATCAAGTGAGCGTTAGCTATAAGAGCGGTCGATTTGACCAAACCGAATGGAAGCGCAGTCAAGGACAAGATGCGGTGCGAACAGTACCCATTGAGGTGAAGGGTCGACCGATGATTAAGGTTACGATCGACCCAACGCTGCTTAATTTTGCCAATACGCCTGTTGTTGAAGCCACGCTAGACTACAACGCCGCAGGCATCAACAAGCGAGAAACGTTTGTTTTTCGTGACAAAGCGCCTCAACTCTGGAAAATTGACGTTCCTGAAGGGGCACCCGTTGAATATAGCTGGCAGGTGACTTACTACCCGATCGACGGCGATCCGCTCGTCAGAAAGGGTCAGGAGCGAGACACCAGTTGCGTGATTCCGACCCCGCCTAAAGCGGGCAAACTGCGAATCGAATTGGCATCACAGCTAGTTGATTTTAACAAAACGCCGATGGTGCAAGTCGATCTGCAATATGACGACGAAGCCAACGGCACTCACGAAATCGGTTCGCTGTCGTTTACGCAAAAAGAAAAGCAGGTGTGGGAACTGAATGTCAAGGATGTTAGCCGCAAATTGTTTGGCTACAAGCTCACTTATTTCTTTGCCGATGACACCCCTGCTAAAACGATCGAGATGAAGTTCCAGGAAGCGAGTTTTATTCCGATTCCAAAAGTTTAGACCCTCACCCCCAACCCCTCTCCCAGCCTTCCTGCCGTGTATACATAAGTCCTTTCGCTTCGTTGTCAGCGGCTTCTGCCCCCTAAGTCCCCCAAATTTGGGGGACTTTGAAACTGAAAGTCTTGGGTCAAAGTCCCTCAGAATGGGGGATTTAGGGGGCGAACCCCAGCAAGCCGAACTGAAAGCAATTTGTGTATATACAGTAGCTCCCGCAGGAGAGGGGAGCAAGATTTAGAGTCCCTCTCTATTTAGTTTTAATTGGAGTACAACCAATGCTTTGTTTACCTGAGTTTCGCTACTTTGCTGACTATAATGTGACTGCTTACGTTGACGATACCATCTGGTGGAAATTTTATCTGATTCCTAATTATCCATCCATTCGTCGCGACGTTAACCAGAATCCTGTTTTTCTGCTGATTAAGTATGCGTTTAGTGATGACGATCGAGAGAAAGATCCCAATCTACCCAAAGGCGGCGGATATCTTGCGTTTGATGTTGAACTTGCCATTCCTCCGGCTGATTATGCGGGCATTCAAAAAGAGTTGCAGAAATATATCAACGAAGAATGGAATCGCCGCAAAGTAGACGCAGAATCTGCTGGAAAAAACGTAGAAGGTTGGCGGCAATCGTCCTGGTATTATGCGAATGGTAAGCAGCGAACGAACACGCTGGCGGTGTCTGACTTAAAACTGGGATTGCATGACGATGCCCCCGTGGCTCCTCCCGGTGATAAGCCGCCAACGGTGTTGATTGGCTATCCCACTTGGAAAGACGGCACCTTTAAAGTGTTGGCTCCTCAAACCGCCCAACTGATCAGCAATCGCGTCACTGAAGGAGTAGCTTCTCTCGTCGGCAGCAACGTCGTTTCTGCCAACATGGATCTGACTCCCGCAGGCGCAACCTTCATGGAAAAAACCCTTGTCGATACCGTCGGAACGGGTGAAGGCGCAACGGATTCTGTGCCGATTCAGGTGGTCTATAACCTCAAGTTTATGGCGCGGATTCCGCCTGTGACTTTGACGGTAGACGCTGACAGCCGCAACTTATATATGTCGCTGCGAGAAATCTATCACGATTACGACGAACACGGGTGCAGCGAAAATGATATGACGCACGTTGATACGCAAATGGAAACGGCAGTGTCATCGGGATTGATCAAAATCAAAATCGATACTGGAATGCTAGATCTCAAAGATGACTTTGTGAAGGAGTTACAGCAAAGTGCGGTAACGACTATCCAAAACAAAATCATGGAGAATTTCTTTGAGAAAAAGACAAAACCCGAAAACAAAGACGATACGGGTAAGTTTTTGGACAGCAAGGAAGACATCTACTATCTGAAGATGGTCAACAACTTTGAATCGAGCAGCTTCCATTACTCGATGACGCTGACAGGCGCGACCGAATGGAAAGTCAACCCTCAAGGCATGATGCAGACCTTCTTTGCGGGAATGTCTGCTCAAGACATCAAAAAATACGTTCGAGTGGTTGATTTAGATGATGACTTCTTCAAAACGCTGGCGCTAAAAGTTAGAGTGTTTGCCGATTGGGAGACTGAACCGATCGCGTTTGTTGAATGTCAGATTCGCTATGAAGGGCGCGACGAAAATAATCAGCAGGTTGAGAAAGTCGAAACCTTCACGTTCGACAAACAAACTACATCAGGCTTTTGGGACCCTAGTTTGATTGGCAACAAGCGAGAGTATAGCTATCGCTGGCGAGTTGGCTTTAAAGGACACGAACCCGGTGAGTTTACAAAATGGGAGAAAGATCGCACCCCTAATTTGAATATCGCGATCGCTGACCCCGGCAAAGTTGCGATTAACGTCATCGCTGGCAGCATTGACTTTGCCCAAGTCACCAACCAGGTGCAAGTCGAACTCAGCTATAAAGACCCCGCTTCGGGCGTGTCAGAAGAATCGATGACGATGGTTTTGGCAGATGGATTGCTCGATCGTAAATATGAGCGCTACATCTACAAAGAATGGGATCGTCCGGTTCGCTACCGCACCACGTTTTTCTTAAAAGAAGGACAGCGCATTGAGGGTGAATGGCAAGAAACGCTAAATCGTCAGTTGCTAATTAACGAGCCGTTTGTCGATAAGTTAGATGTGCAACTAGTCCCGGCTGGCAACTGGAATGGCGTAGTTCAGTCAGTGATTAGCTTGCGCTACAACGATGCTGCCAACGGTTACACCACGGATGCGGCGTTCTCAATCAAAAAGCCCGACGAATTTAAATCGTGGTTTGTGGTGCTGCGAGACAAAACCTATCGCAAGTTTCAATACAAAGTGTTGACGACCTTCCAGAATGGCACCTTTAAAGACGGCGCATGGATTGATGCCGATGGCGATCAGGCAATTCCGATTATTGTGCAGCAAACGCCCTATCTGAATGTGAAAGTGTTGCCAAACCTGTTGGATTTCAAAGTTACGCCTGTGGTGGAATGCACGCTTCACTATGACGATAACGTGGCAAATATCCACGAGGTTGAGACATTCACGTTTATCAACGGCGATATTCAGAGTTGGAGTTTCCCGATCGCGAGTTCTGCCCTGAACAAATATCGCTATCAATTGACTTATCATCTCAGTGATGGTCGTTCTATCACCACGATTGATACGCTCACGGATGCAGAAGCATTCACAATCAATAAACCTAACGTTCCAGAAATCGTCTGTAACGTGACACCCAAGCTGATCAACTTTACCGATACGCCGTTAGTGGAGGTGTCGATCGCTTATCAAGACGATCAGAACGACATCGAAGCTGAAGAGACGCTTGTGTTTGGCGATGCCACCCCGCAAATGTTCCGCATTCCGATTCATGACAACTCGCCCAAAGACTATCAAGTCACGATTACTTACTACAAAGGGGATGGCAAAGTTGTTGCAGGTCAACCTGTGACTACGAGCAAAAAACAGTTGATCATTCCCAAGTTTGTCGCGACTAATTAAGGAACGTGGATTATGAACCCGGATTTGCCCTCACCCCAGCTCTCTCCCAAGTTTGGGAGAGGGAGCAAGA
>JAYVFW010000221.1:0-4566 GCA_043772715.1 Phormidesmis sp.
GTTAAATCTTAGGAATGCAGAGGCAAATTTCTACCAGTCTGAAGACTGCTTTTTGTCTGAAAGCTCACCTTCATAAGGCTGAACTCCAGTTTCGGGATAGGAATCGTCATTAAGCCCAAAAATGCGAGTCAAGGCCCCAGAAACGTAGCCAATCACATCTTTAATCACTTTAGGAAGGTTCATGAAATTCACCTCTAAGCTAAGTAGATTGTGTGGGAGAGCAGCCTATCGATGTAGCGGACTGATAGTACTCTTCAGTTGGTAATAAGATTATGCACAACCTGATTTAGTTTTGGTAGTAAAAGACTTAATTGTTTAGATGATCTCATGGTGGGCAGGAAATCATTATTCAAAGCGACGTGAGGAAGATGCAATCCTTCTTTAGTCTCGTCGCAATTCTTCGGGAATACCGATCGCAGAAAGCCCCGCGATCGCTCTTAAACTCTGACACCTCAACAACTCAACAAAACTGAGCGGACGTTTCTCAAATTGAGCCACCGACTCGATCGCCGATAACAAATATCCGGCTGCATCTGTTTCGCTATAGCCGCGCCGTTGAGCAACCTGAAGCGCCCCCTCATCTGCGTCGAGTTCGAGGCTAGTGCTACGGTTGTTGCGCCAAATTTGAGTGACCGAGATCGCGCTCAAGGCACTCGCGACTGCAACGCCTACAAAATCCTGCTGAAAAAGCTCTATGCCCGTTCCAACCACGCCTGCTGCGACGAGTCCAAAGTTTAGATTGGGCTGAAACCATTTAACCGCCCCTAGCCAGATCACCGTGCGTAAGATCAACAAATCTCGCTGGGTTCTAGGCAGACGACTCCAAAAATCAAAATTGATGTAGATCGGGCGATCGCGCATCCACGGCATTGGAAACGGCGCATCAATCACCCATCGTTGTTCTGGCTTGCTCACAAGTTTAGTGGTCATGCGCCCAGAGGCTGGCATCACATCCAACAAGCGGCGAATTTCTAGCTCTGGGTTGATCATTTCTTGATTTTAAGGCAACCAGGAATCGATCGCGGCTAATCGGGTTTAATTACCCGCGATCGATCGACCTGTTCTTACAGACCCAAAGATAGCAAGTCTGGTGAAACCGAGTTGATCAAGATAAACACGGTGAGTACAAGACTCGTAAACAGCACAGCTAACACAGCAGCGTTAGAAAAATATTTCAAGAGAGCAGACGGCATAGTGAAACCTCCTAGAGATATAACGTCTTAGTTTGAACTTTAGATTTTGAGTTGTCACCCCGATTAAACACGAGCCTCAAAACCTACAGCCTGCCTGTCAAGTGTCTAGCGGGGCGAAACAGGAATTTTAGAATCATCTTCTTGCAGTTCACCCGTGAGTATTTGCTTGACAAATGTCAAAGGCCAAAATAGAGCAGCAATGAAGCTTTGAGTCGCAACAGGCACATCGATTTGAATTTCTTTGTACTCATTGTTGCCATTTTTGTGGACGGTTTGCAGATAGTTGCGACCGGCCCAACCCAACCAGCCAGCCAGATATAAAAATAGCAAGCCAGGAATAATAAACTCGCCCGCATGACTAAGACGACCGTCTGTAATCAGGTGAGGCAGCCCATCATCTTTACCGCACAGCAACCCAGCATCGGCATATTTTTGAAACCGATCGGCTGCCGTTGCGCTGACAGAATCTCTAGCACGTTGAGCAAACATCTCAGAATCACGGCAAGGCGTGAGCAGACCAGACACGTCTGAATCAGCCGAGGCAGACGGAGCAACCCCAACCCAAAGGGCAAAGACCAAAATTAAAGCAAACAACTGTCGCATAGAATTGTTTCCCCTTAATAAGAAGAGTGAAAATGTAAAAAGACGAGACTTTTTAGAGGACTGAGTTCTCTAACCTGTGCAGCGTTCTAAACAGGGATAGAGATACTCAGACAGAGTTTAAGCTACTGTTAAATAGCCCATTCCTTCAAAAAATTACCAGCAAATGGCAACGGTTTTAGCAATTGAAACAAGTTGTGACGAAACGGCGGTGGCGATCGTTAAAAATCGTCAGGTGATCAGCAGCATCGTCTCGTCGCAAATTGCCATTCATCGTCAATATGGCGGCGTGGTGCCAGAGGTCGCCTCTCGTCAGCACGTCGAAATTGTCAATCAAGCGATCGCGCAATCCCTTGCAGAATCAGGGCTTGGTTGGTCAGACATTGAGGCGATCGCAGCCACATGTGCGCCGGGACTAGTCGGTGCGCTCTTGGTCGGGTTGACAGCGGCAAAAACGCTGGCATTAGTGCATCAAAAGCCTTTGATCGGCGTTCATCACCTAGAGGGACACATCTACGCCTCTTACTTAACTGACCCGACCTTAGAGCCGCCTTTTCTCTGTCTCTTGGTGTCAGGTGGACACACCAGCCTGATTTATGTCAAAGAGTGCGGCATATACGAGATTTTGGGACAAACCCGCGATGATGCAGCCGGAGAAGCCTTTGATAAAGTGGCTCGATTGCTGAATTTGGGCTATCCCGGCGGCCCGATTCTCGATCGTCTCGCGGCTGAGGGCAACCCCAAAGCGTTTCCGCTCCCAGAAGGAAAAGTCTCGCGTCCAGAAGGCGGATTTCATCGCTATGACTCTAGCTTTAGTGGGTTAAAGACCGCAGTTTTGCGGCTGACCCAAACACTCCAGCAATCAGGTCAACCCTTGCCCGTAAACGACATCGCCGCCAGCTTTCAGGCAACCGTGGCAAAAGCGTTAACCAAACGAGCGATCGTCTGTGCCTTAGATTATGGACTGAACACGATCGTGGTCGGCGGTGGCGTAGCAGCCAATAGTGGGCTGCGGCAACACATGCAAGCCGCAGCCAGTCAGAACAATCTCCGAGTGCTGTTTCCCCCAATGAAATTTTGCACCGACAACGCGGCAATGATTGGCTGCGCGGCAGCAGAACACTTTGAAAAAGGACATCGCTCGCCGCTGACCTTGGGCGCACAGTCACGATTGCCCGTATCAGATGTGATGCAACTTTACCGGTCTAACACTAACTCCCACTCTGCTGACTGACTATTCCAAACAGGTTGGGCGGTTTCTCCAACAATGTAAGGACCCCAATAGCGCTGTGACCCATCTTGAGCAAAGGCAACCACAACATCGCCTTTTTTGAGCCTAACGGTGCGATCGGGCAGAGACACCAACAATCCCTTTTCGCTGCCTTCGCTAGGTGAGAAATCCCAGTGAACCGGAGCGCCGAACCCCGCAGGAGTTGTCTCGCCCGATTTTGTGTTGGTTGTTTTAGGTTGACGCGAGAGTAGGGCAACTCGGAGGGGATGACTCGATCGATTACTCACCCGCAAGGTGCCTTGACGGGCGGCGACCATAGCAGGATCAGGCTTATCGGTGGGTGAAGCAGTGCTGAAAGTTTGCCCAGAGGGTTTCGGCTCGCTTGCCTGAAAAGGATCGGTCTTGATGATCGGAATTGAGTCAGGTTCTGTGACCCCGACTTCGATTTGAAATCGCCTCGACACTAGCCAGCCACCGACTAGCAAGACAGCCATTGCTAACGCAATTTTGATTGCAGGGTTCCCTTTTATTTTCATTTCGTTCATCCACCCCGCAGCCTCTTCTTCTACTCTAGTAATAGCAATCTCCAGCCTCGATCGGGGAGAATTTTTGCGATCGCTTGACCTTTACCTCTCACCTTTTTTGATGCAAAATACTCGCCTCAATGGTCTGCTAGGAGCTGTGACTGATCAAATCGGTCAATTGTTTCAAAATCCGTGGCGGCGAACATCGCTGTTGTTGATTAGTCTGCTCTTTGGTTTTTATGTAGGCACCGCGATCTCAACCACCGCAGGGCAGATGGCACAGTTGGACATTGTGGCGGCAACTATTTTAGTGGTGTTGAACGAGGTGATTAGCCGGGTGGTTTATGGTCGCCGCGATCGAGTCGGGCGATCTCTGCCCGCAGAACTGATCAACACCCTCAAAATTGGCATGACTTATAGCTTATTTATCGATGCCTTTAAGCTGGGAAGCTGAAAGAGATCAAAAGCCCACTGATCCCCTTCTAAACTGATAGGATTCGGTTTTTGCGCCCCAAACTTGTTTGCCATCAGCCCCATAGCCGCGATCCCAAGTGTCCATCCCTATTTGCGGCGGCTTGAGCAGAAGTATCCATCACCCCTGACAATCGGGTTGCCACATCATTGACTTGCTCGATCGATTGCCCTAGATCGGCGGCAAAAACTGACCCAGCAACGGCGAGAAGACAGGGACTCAATAACAGTTTGAAGTTAGTCATTTGAATTTTTTGGGCTGCGATCGTCTCATAAACCTTTTTAATAGATTAGAGATCCTCACCTCGATTAGCAAGCGTTTAAGATAGGCAATAGACACATTACTATTAGCCAAGCTTTGAGAATTGGAGACGGAACCATGGAGATCAACTGTGCCGAGGCTTGCAAAAACGGCTGCGTTTTGGGAGACAAATGTCCCAATCTAGAATACAAAGATCAGACATCCAAGTTCATTCAAGAAACGTCGTTAGATCAGATGATTGCGATGGCAGAAGAAGCCGCCCGCAAAAAGCAAACCGCTCCTCCG
>JAYVFW010000222.1:0-4553 GCA_043772715.1 Phormidesmis sp.
GCGATCGCGGCCGTCGAGTTTGCCAAATTTCCAGTGCTGGCACACGAAACAGTGGTGAAGCCTAGCTCTTGGGCGCGAGTCAAGGCAACGGATACGACCCGATCCTTAAAGCTCAGGGTCGGCATATTCACCGCGTCGTTCTTGATGTAAAGATTTTTAAGACCCAAGCGACGAGCTAAACGGTTAGATTTCACCAGAGGAGTCATGCCCGTGCCAACATCGATCGGGGTGTTGGTAGCAACTGGCAAAAACGGACGATAGCGCCAGATCGAGTTAGGCCCTGCCTGAATCGTTTCGCGGGTGACAGTGCGGCGCAAAAACTCATAGTCGTATTTCACTTCTAACGGACCGAAGCAAAATTCACATACGTGACTCGCTTTCAGTTCATACTCTGCGCCACACTCTTTACATTTCAACGCTTCAAAGGCAGCAGTGGTGGAGTGGGTTTTGGGTTGAGTCGCCTGAGTCATATGTTGAAATCCTCTCGGTGCAAGCGTTATAAAGATTTAACGGCTGATGTTACCTGATATTAACATGGGCAAAAAATCGAGTCAAACAATCCCGATAAAACAAGTCGGGATTAAATTCCACCGCTAACTGGGGGGATAAAGACCACTTCATCTCCAAGCTGAAGAACGGTGTCAGGCTCGACGAATTGCAGGTTTACGCCAAATCGAGTCAGATCACGCCATTGACTTAGTTCGGGATGCTCGGCGAGCAGTCGATCGCGCACGTCAGCCACGGTCGCTCCAACTGGGAGTTCTAGCGTTAACTCTGGAGTCCCATAAGCCTCTTGATAAACTGCAAACAGTTTGACCACGATCGTGATGGAATCAGGCATGATTGAAAGCGTTCAACGATGAGCTATTTGCTCTCAGCTTACTTGCTGATCTGTTTGGGGAGTAAAATCAGTGTAAGACCGCTTCACTGTCGATCGTGGAGCCTTGCCCTCGACCGCCCATCCAGTTACTGATCTCTATTTAATGACTTACTGCCTAAACCCTGAGTGTAAGCGCCCGCAGAATGTTGATGGGACGGAGTTTTGCCAAAGCTGCGGAGTCAAGCTGGTGCCGACGCTGCGAGGGCGCTATCGTGTTTTAAAGCCATTGGGTCAAGGCGGGTTTGGCAAAACGTTTCTCGCTGTCGATGAAGATCGGCTGAAAACCTATTGTGTGATCAAGCAGTTTTCACCCCAGTTGAAAGGCACTAAAGGGCTAGAAAAGGCAGTAAAACTGTTTGAACAAGAAGCGATGCGCCTGCATGAACTGGGTGAGCATCCTCACATTCCAACGCTGCTTGCATATTTTGAGCACGATCGGCGACTTTATTTAGTCCAGCAATTTATCGAAGGGTCAACGCTGGCGCAAGAGCTACATCGGCAAGGGGCTTTTAGTGAACAAAAGATTCGAGAAGTGCTGGTGCGACTGCTGCCGATTTTGAAATTTGTCCACGATCATCGAGTCATCCACCGCGATATCACGCCCTCAAATATTATTCGGCGCAAGCTCGACGGCAGACTCGTGTTGATTGACTTTGGGGTTGCCAAGCTCTTGACCGAAAGCAACGCGACTCAACCCGGAACCAAAATCGGCACCGAAGGCTATGCGCCGATCGAGCAGTTGCGAAACGGTCAAGCCTATCCCGCTAGTGACTTTTATAGCCTGGGCGCAACCTGTGTCTATCTGCTGACTCAAATCAGACCTGAAGATCTCTACGATCCGCTGGCAGGGCATTGGCTGTGGCGAGAAAAGCTGGCGCAGCGAGGGGCAGCAATTAGCGATCGCATCGGGCAGATGCTCGACAAAATGCTCAAAGATTTGGTCAACGATCGCTATCAAACCGCAGACGAAGCCATGCGTGATCTGCGAGCCGCTTTATCGACTCCTGCGTTTGCCTCTTCTCAAGGGTCGTCTCGGTCTGCTAGCGCTCCGGGTATGACTCAACCTCCCACGTCTGGCTCACCGCGAGATTCAGGAGCCAAACCTTCTGGAGAACCACCTTCGGGTTCACCGCAGACACCGATTTCTCAACCCTCGTTTCCGAGAGGCAATGTTCAATCATCTTCTAAAAGTCGGCAGATTCGGAAATGTTTGCATACGTTAACTGGGCACTCGTCTTGGGTGGTGGCGATCGCGCTTAGTTCAGATGCCAGAATGCTAGTTAGCGGCGGCTTAGACGATCGGATCATGCTGTGGGATTTGACCACCGGAGAACGGCTCGGAATTCTCACAGGGCACAGCAAACCGATCAACTGTTTGGCAACCAGTCCCGATGGCAAGACGTTGATTAGTTGCAGTGATGACGACACGATTAAAATTTGGCAGCTTCCAAACGGAGCCATGCTGCGATCGCTAGCGGGTCACAGTCGCGATGTCAACTCGGTTGCCATTAGCCCCGATGGCCAGTTTTTTGCCAGTGGCAGCGAAGACCGCACCGTCTGCGTGTGGCGCACAAAAACTGGAGAACTCCTACAAAGCTTTACTGACTTAGCGGGAATGGTGCGATCGGTGGCAATCAGCCCCAACAGTCAGATTCTCGCCAGTGGCGGACTCGATAACCAGATTAAGTTATGGAACCTTCACACGGGTCATCTCGTGCGAACTCTGAGCGGACATACAAATTCAGTCATGTCGATCTCGATCAGTCCCGATGGGCAAATTTTGGCAAGCAGCAGCAAAGACAAAACGATCAAGCTGTGGAACCCCAACACTGGCGCGGTGATTCGCACATTGTTGGGTCACACCGAGATTGTTAACTCGATCGCCATCAGCCCCGACGGTAAAACGCTGATTAGCGGCAGTAACGACAAAACAGTGAAGCTCTGGGTTCTCGCAACTGGTGAATTAATCGGCACACTCACCGAGCATACTAACTCTGTAAACGTGGTTGCTGTTAGCGCCGATGGGCGACGGTTTGCGAGTGGTAGTTCTGATAACACGGTGAAAGTTTGGCAACTAGCTTAAGTTGAGATCAGGCTTTACTGAATTAAGTAATTGGATTAGAACGATCGGATTTCAAATGCCGTAGGTGATATTTTCTACATCAAATTTGTTGGAGTTTTGCGGAACAACTTCCATTCTTGGAGTAGAAATAATACAGTCCCTACTCGAAGTGATGGCAATGGAACCGGTATCTTTCACAGCCGCCGCGATCGCCACCCTAGTTTTTAGCAAAGCGTTTAAAGAAGCTGGCAAAACGTTGGGAAAAGGAACCTTAGAGACGGGTGGAAAATTCGTAACCTTGCTATGGAGTAGGCGACCGGGAGCAGCAAAAGCCCTGCAAGCTGGGGAAGAAGCACCAGACTATAAAGCCGCGATCGTAGAAGTGGAAAACCTGGCAGCAACGGATGCCGAAATTCGGGATGCGATCGCGGCAGTGATTCAAGCGCTGCAAGCTCAACCGCAAGGACAGCAAATCGTCAATTCATTCGTTCAGAAAGCGGCGAATGTGTATAACGCTCCGGTGACGATCGAGAAGCAAGACATTACTTTTTGACTAAATTCGTCGGCTTCCGGCTCCGACAAAGTAACGCCGTTATATGAAATTTCGTATCAGTCGTCTGCAAACTTTGTGGGACGGGTGGAGGAACTTGCGCGACTGCATGAGATTTTGCAAACACTTCGTGGAGTGGAGCTTGCGTCCGAGGGCACGAGGATTTCTACAATTGCGGGAATGGGAGGCTTGGGTAAAACGCGGCTTGCAGGGGAGTATGCAAGACGAAATCAGGCAAGCTATCCGGGGGGTATCTATTGGCTCAATGGTCGCACTGGAGATTTGGCAACTCAGATTATCTTTAAAGCCGAATTCGATTTGCATTTACCCGGATTGGATGCCGCAAAAGAGCGAATTGCGGACTCTGAAATGCTTGCTCAGTGGTGTTGGCAGCCCGATGAAATTACGCTGATCGTGCTGGATGATGTGATGGATTGGGCAGAGTGTCGATCGCTCCTCCCCAAAGCCGATCGATTTCGAGTGTTGGTGACGACGCGATCGCAGGATCTGTTACCCAACTTTCCGACGATCGCGCTAGATGTATTACAACCCGAAGAAGCGCGATCGCTGTTGGCATCGTTAGAGAAGTTTGAACGAGTTGCCGAGAATCCTGAACTCGCCGATAAACTCTGTGCGGGGTTGGGCTATTTGCCGTTGGGACTTGAATTGGTCGGCTGCTATCTGGCGCACGATCGCTATAAAACGCTCTCTAACGTGTGGGAAGCGTTGCAGGCGAATGGAATGCGAGATGTATCGCTGGAGCGATCGCCGCAGTATGAGATGACAGCAGAGCTTGGCGTAAAGGCGGCGTTTGATTTGACGTGGGAAACGCTGTCGGCAGAGGCGCGACGGGTGGCACAATTGCTGAGTTATTTCGCGCTCGATTGGGTTGAGTGGGACTTGGTAGGTTCGATGATGCAGCGTGTAGAGGGAGAGGCGTATCAGTTAGGGGAACTGAAGGCGCGGTTAGAGAATGCGTCGCTGGTGCAGATTGAATTGGATCGGTTGAGCTGGTGTCGGCTGCATCCGTTGGTTCGGCAGTTTTTGCGGGAGGAGGAAGC
>JAYVFW010000223.1:0-4549 GCA_043772715.1 Phormidesmis sp.
TCCCCGATTAAGTAAACTTTCGTTTAGATTAGAGTCTGTGCAGTGCTAGGTGGCGATGTTGAAACAACTCAAGCCTCGATATTCTGTTGCCTGGATTAACAAGATTTCTGAGATCCCCCAAGCAGAGTGGGATGCGTTAGCAATGCCGCTCAAGACCCCATTTTTCGAGTGGGAATGGCTGCATAACATGGAGACATCGGGCAGCACGACTGCCAAGTCAGGATGGTTGCCCAATCACCTGACGATTTGGCGCGATCGGGCGCTGATTGCGATCGCACCGCTCTATCTCAAAGGTCACAGCTATGGCGAATTTGTTTTTGACCACCAATGGGCAGATTTAGCAAGCCGTCTAGGAGTCGAATATTATCCAAAACTGTTGGGGATGTCTCCGTTTACGCCTGCTGAGGGCTATCGCTTTTTGATTGCCCCCGGAGAAGACGAAGACGAGTTGACTGAATTGATGATTAGCGCGATCGACCAGTTTTGCATTCACAATAAAATTTCTGGCTGCAACTTCTTATATGTTGACCCAGAGTGGCGATCGCGCATGGAGCAGCATGGCTTTAGCACCTGGCAGCATCACAGCTATATCTGGCAAAACCAGGGTTACACCACTTTTGATGACTATCTGGGCGCATTTAACGCCAATCAGCGCCGCAACATTAAGCGAGAACGCAAAGCCGTTGGGCAAGCCGGATTGTATCTGAAAGCCTTCACAGGAGAAGAGATTCCTAAGGCTCTGTTTCCGACGATGTATAGCTTTTATAGCGATACCTGCGACAAGTTTGGCTGGTGGGGCAGTAAATATTTGACGAAGCGATTTTTTGAGCAACTCCAGCCCCGGTTCTCTGAGCGAGTGGTGTTTTTTGCCGCCTATAGCGAACTGGATGATCAGCACCCGATCGGGATGTCGTTTTGCTTGACCAAGGGCGATCGTTTATATGGGCGCTATTGGGGAGCGTTGCAGGAAATTGACTGTTTGCACTTTGATGCTTGCTACTATTCCCCGATCGAGTGGGCGATTCAAAACGGCATTCAACTTTTTGATCCAGGTGCGGGTGGGCGACACAAAAAACGCCGGGGGTTTCCAGCCACTGCAAACTATTCGCTCCATCGGTTTTATAACAGTCGCTTATCACAAATTTTGCGATCGCATATCGAACAGGTGAATGATTTAGAACAGCAAGAAATTGACGCAATCAATCAAGATTTGCCGTTCAAACAAGAATCTATCAGCTTCAAAATTGACTGAAAACGGAGTGTTTCAAAAAGCAGTCCTGTGCATCCTCCATTAGTTAGGAGGTTATAATAATGATCGCTTTTAAAGTTTGATTATGAACCCGACTGTTGCTGATACAACTACGTTAGATGACCAACTTTCTAACCGCTTTATTGAACTTGATCCCAAGGGATATTTTATTATTTATGTCGATCGAGAAAACCAACTGATCTGTGCAAAACACTTCACAAATGTCATCAACGACAAAGGGTTAGCGTGTGACCCTGAAACAGGTGCGCCATTGCCTTGTAGCGGCACATTACAACGCCAGTCCAGCACAGTCTTTAAGGGCAGAACGGCTAAAGAACTCTGCATCAAACTGTTTGAAAAATCCGAAAATTGCGTCGTGACCCGTTTAGATCACGCTGCTTATTTAGGTAGAGAATTTATTCGTGCAGAAGTCGCGCTGTTAACTGGACAAGACTATATTCAAGACTAGATTGGCAACAGATTCCATATGGAATCTGTTGCCAATCTAGATGTCTTTTGCAGCTACCTCTTATTTCACATACCAGAAATAAGTTGCCATTGGGATTACCGTCGCTGCAATCAACAGCCCAATCACCCAAACGGTGGCATTACTTTCCTGCGTCTCTTCTGGAGTCGCAAACGTGCCCTCAACTTGCACATTATCCTTCACAACAGGCGGACCGGGATCTGCTTGACCTGATAAAACTGCCACCAAACGATCGCTGGCATCCAAAAACCCCTGATTATAGCGTTCACCAATCTTCAATGGCACTTGCAGCGTTTCTTGAGCCACACTTTGAGCGATCGCGTCTGGCATGATCGCCTTTGCCTGCTCACCCGTGTAAATCGCGCTGTTGTTAGTCAGCTTGTCTAACACCATTAGGGTTTGCTTGGCTTGCGCGTCTGGGGTCGGAAACCACTGCTTAAATAGTTTTTCGGTAAACGACTTGATCGTTTCTTCATAATCTAAGCCCCGAATCGTGACAAAACGGACTTCTTGACCCGTTTTTGCCTTCAGAGCAGTAAACGATTCGGTGATTTTGCCTTCACTAAACCGACTCAAAATATTGGCTAAGTCTAAAATCTGGGAATCTGTGGGAATACCAGGAACTTCGTAGAGGCTCGTAGCGAGGGCAGGAGCAACCACCAATTGCGTGGTCAAAATCAAGGCAACGATAGACAAAATCCAGCGGTTGCCAAAAGCGGAGAGGAGTTTTCTCATGAGCGATCGACCTTCAGACGACATCTTCTTAAAACACGACGGCAATAAATAATTCGAGGAGTTCAAACTCTTCTCATTAATTACATTACAATTTTTGACAGAGTTTGAATCGCAAGGAGCTAATTCATATGCCTCTCTCTGTTGGCGATAGTGCCCCTAATTTCACCGCTAAAGATACAAATGGCAACACGGTTTTCTTGGCAAGCTATGTGGGTAAGCCTGTTGTCATCTATTTTTATCCTAAAGATGACACACCGGGCTGCACGAAGGAAGCGTGCAGTTTTCGAGACAACTACGCGCAATATTTGAACAAGGGAGTCACCGTTTTTGGAGTCAGCATGGATGATGAAGCGTCTCACCAAAAGTTTACTGAGAAGTTTAATCTACCTTTTCCTCTCCTAGTTGATACTGACGGTGCGCTCACCAAAGCGTTTGATGTAGATGGTGGCGGTTATTCTAAGCGAGTCACCTACGTGATCGACGGCTCTGGCAAAATTAGCCAGGTTTACACCACGGTTAAAACTGACACTCACGCCACCGATATCTTGGCTGAGATGACCAGTTAACTAAAAAGGTCGGGTTTCAGGAGTCAAAAATTAGCTTTGCCTGAAACCCGATATCTCCATGCAGCAAGTGCCAGAAACGTTATATACATTTGCACCGTAGGACAGGAGGCTCAAGTCGCGTGTCCATCTCTCGCTAGATTAAGAAACGCTATCTATCTTGAAGATGTATTAGACCGTCCTCTTTAAGATTCACGGAAATCGGGTTAATTTGTATAGGCAACTTTAGTCGCTAGCTCGTTTTTCCTCGGTGTTTTCAAGGGGCACGGGTTTCAAACGTATCCAGGTTCCTTATGACTGACCTCGATTATGTGTTGTTGACAATTTATCTTTTGTGCATCACCTATGTCCTCTACGAGATTATCAACTCTTTTAACGATGAGTTTAAAATTCGGCTAGAGAAAGAAGACTTAAAACAGCAGCTTCAAGCTCTCAACTTGCAAGACATTGTTAACGTTGACTTCAAATTTGATACTCACTACGAGTTTGATAAACTCAAAGAGCTAGCGATCAGCATCGACAACAAATCTGAAGATTATCCGATTTACATCGATTGGGACTATTGCTCAGTCACAGACCTGGATGGACGATCGCGGCGCGTCACACGCCTCCCTCCTGGCACCACTCTTGATCTATTTCAAAATCAGGTCTTCAGTGTGATTGCTCCGGGCAAAACCCTCAAAGAGAAGATCGCTTCTGAAGATATGCTCGCCCGAAAAGGAGACAATGGGCTTCTAGTCGCAGAAAAGACGATCGTTGACCTGACAAAGCCCGACCCTAAAAAATCATCTGAACCTCAACGAAACCGCTATAAAAATTTCATGGACGGACAAGAAGAGCTAAAGTTTTCGCTCTATTTAGCCATGCGACTTGCGGGCCCAAACACGTCTCCGACGGGCGATCGCACTCGCGTCGTCTGCAACCTAACTCTGACCAAACTAGACTGGACGGCTGGGTTGCCCTGGAACCCTCGAAAAAAACCCTCCTAATCAACCCTCAACCATCTGCGTCTAAACTAGGAGAGGAGAAGAGTCAGCGCAGGCAGTTGCGGGCTGTGGGCACTGCCTATCAGCCTGAGGAAAGTCCGGACTCCCGAAAGACCAAACCTGCTGGATAACGCCCAGTGCGAGCGATCGTGAGGATAGTGCCACAGAAAAATACCGCCAAGAGCAGTTTGAGTGACTCATTCAAAACGTTTTTGGTAAGGGTGCAAAGGTGCGGTAAGAGCGCACCAGCAGCATCGAGAGGTGCTGGCTCGGTAAACCCCGGTTGGGAGCAAGGGCAAAGAACAACGGTTGGTCTTTTTCCCGTTCTGCGTGATAGCGGTGGATGGCTGCCGTTATAGAGAGCCGCTTGAGGCATTTGGTAACAGATGTCCCAGATAGATAACTGCCCTTTGAGTGCGCTTAAAGAACAGAACCCGGCTTATGTCTGGCTCTTCTCTATTAATTGACCGATCAATCCTAGCCGTTTGAAATATCGAAAATTTTCTAACTCAGAATAGCCGCTTCAGCG
>JAYVFW010000224.1:0-4536 GCA_043772715.1 Phormidesmis sp.
GTCATTTAGCGTACGGTAACCCAATCGAGATAACAGCGATCGCACTTCTTCAGCAACAAAGTAGAAGAAATTAACGACGTGCTCAGGGGTGCCAGGAAAGCGTTTCCGCAGTTCTTCTTTCTGGCTTGCTACGCCCACCGGACAGTTGTTGGTGTGGCAAATTCGCGCCATAATGCAGCCTTCTGCAATCATAGCGATCGAGCCAAAGCCATACTCTTCGCCGCCCATCAGTGCCGCCATGATGATGTCCCACCCGGTTTTGATGCCGCCATCGACGCGGAGTAGGACGCGATCTCGCAGTTGGTTTTCCATCAGCACACGATGCACTTCGGTTAAGCCGAGTTCCCATGGACTGCCTGCGTGTTTGATCGAGCTGAGAGGAGACGCACCCGTGCCGCCATCGTGACCCGAAATTTGAATAATATCGGCGTTGGCTTTGGCAACCCCGGCGGCGATCGTGCCAATTCCCACTTCTGCCACCAGCTTCACTGAGACTTGGGCAACTGGATTAATTTGGTGCAGGTCAAAAATTAGCTGTGACAGATCCTCGATTGAGTAGATGTCATGGTGCGGCGGCGGCGAAATCAGGGTGACTCCGGGCTTCGATCGGCGCAGCAGCGCAATATAAGGGCTAACTTTTGGACCCGGTAACTGTCCGCCTTCACCTGGCTTGGCACCTTGCGCGATTTTGATTTCGAGCTGTTTTGCGCTCATCAAATATTCGGGTGTTACACCAAATCGCCCAGAGGCAACTTGTTTAATCGCAGAACTTGCTGTGTCGCCATTTTGCAACCCTTTGAGATGAGGCAGCAGCGGAGAACGCCCGGTTTCATCCACATCCTTGAGAATGTTGAATCGAACCGGATCTTCACCACCCTCGCCCGAATTGGATTTGCCGCCGATGCGGTTCATAGCGATCGCCAACACTTCATGTGCTTCTCGCGAGAGCGCACCCAGCGACATTCCACCCGTGCAAAATCGCTTCACAATTTCGGTCACAGGCTCGACTTCTGCAAGCGGCACTGAGGGGCGATCGCTCTTAAAGTCAAGCAAATCTCGCAGAGCAGTCAGAGGACGGTTTTGCAGGTGTCGCTGATAAAGCTCATAGTGGTCGAAACTTTTTGTGGCTACTGCCTTGTGCAAATGCTTCGCCAATTCTGGGCTATTCATGTGATATTCGCCACCCGGACGATATTGCACAAACCCAAAGTTTTCGAGCTTTTTGCCAGCCAGTTCAGGAAAAGCGCGGCAGTGAAAAGATAGAACTTCTTGGGCGAGATCGTTGACGGTTAAGCCACCTAGCCGAGAAGCCGTTCCATAAAAGCCGAGATTGAGCAAGTCAGCCCCGATGCCGATCGCTTCAAAAATCTGTGCGCCTTGATAGCTCGACAGTAGCGAAATTCCCATTTTTGAAAGAATCTTCAGCAACCCATCTTCTACGGCTTTACGGAAATTTGCCTGCACTGCCGACAAACTTGCCGCTTTGATCTTGCCCCGCTCCATCAGGCTCTTGGTTCTAGAATCGCCCCACCACTGCCGAACGGTTTCCAACGCCAGATAAGGACAGATAGCACTCGCGCCATAGCGAATCAAGCAAGCAAAATGATGTGTACTCCACGCTTGAGCCGTATCGACGACGAGCGAAGCCTTCATTCGCAATCCTTGACGAATCAGGTGATGGTGAACGGCTCCGACAGCCAGCAGAGGTGGAATGTAGCTGTGATCGGCGCTGAGATTGCTAAAGTTGCCTGCCGAATCGAGCCGATCGCTCAAAATCAAAATCTTCTTCCCATCCCGGACTGCCTCAGTTGCTTTTTGACAAAGCTCAGTCACGGCGCGTCTGAGTCCTTCAGGTCCGGTAGTGATCGCAAACAGCGTCGATAAATTAGCCGCTTCAAAGCCAGAATTCTGAACTTGCTCTAAGTCTCCCTCGTCTAAAATCGGAGACTCTAGTTTCAGCATTTTTGCATATTCAGGCTTTGCTTCTAGCAGATTTCCGCGCTCTCCAAGCTGCATTGTCAGCGACATCACCAGCTTTTCGCGCAGCGGGTCGATCGCCGGGTTGGTGACTTGAGCAAATCGCTGCTTAAAGTAGTCATAAAGCATATGAGGCTTCTCTGACAGCACCGCCAAAGGAATGTCATCACCCATGCAAAAAGTCGGCTCTTTACCCTGGGCCGCCATCTCCTGAATGATCATCTCCACATCTTCGGAGGTGTAGCCAAAAGCAGTCTGATAACTAAGCAGTGCTTGAGCGGTCATCACAGGTGCTTCAACAGCAGGTTGGGTTTGCAGATCTCGACGATTCTTCTGCAACCACTCGCCATAAGGGTAAGCTGACGCGACTCGCTGCTTTAGCTCCCAGTTTTTTAAGACTTCGTGGGTTTCCAGGTCAAAGGCGATCATCTGTCCGGGCCCCAGACGACCCTTTTCGAGGACCTCAGACTCAGGGATATCTACGACCCCTGCTTCGGATGCCACCATAATATAGCCATCGCGAGTGAGGGTGTAGCGGGCAGGGCGTAGACCGTTGCGATCGAGCGTCGCCCCAACTCGCTTGCCATCACTAAACACCAGCAAAGCTGGCCCGTCCCAAGGTTCTTGAATGCCACTGTAATACTCATAGAAATCCACGATTTCTGGATGGTCAATCAGATCGGGCTGATTCTTATAAGCTTCTGGCACCATGATCATCAGCGCTTCCATGGGGCTACGCCCTGAGCGCACTAGCAACTCCATGACGTTATCTAAATTCGCTGAGTCGCTGTTGTCAGAGTTCACACTGGGCTTTAACTCAAAGATGCGATCGCCCCAATTTGAATGGGTGATGTCTGCTTCTCGCGCTCTCATCCAGTTAACGTTGCCCAATAGCGTATTAATTTCGCCGTTGTGTCCTAGCAGCCGCATCGGTTGGGCGAGGGGCCATTTGGGTAGAGTGTTAGTGCTGAAGCGACGGTGATAAACTGCAAACCCGCTCTGATAGGCAGGATTTTGCAGATCTTCGTAGAAGTTGCCTAAAATCGCCGATCGCACCATGCCTTTATAAACGATCGTGCGATTTGAGAACGAACATACATAAAATTCTGCTAGCGCTGGGTCGCCATTCTCAGACAGCGCTCTCAAGACTCGCTTACGAGCTAGGTAGAGGCACCGCTCTAAATCTTCATCCTGAAGCTGCTCAGACTGGACTAAAATCTGTTCGATTTGGGGCTGGTTTTCTCGGGCTTGAACCCCCAACGAGTCAGGTTTGACTGGAACCACCCGCCAACCTAAAACGGTCAGCCCTTCTTCAACTAAAACCTGTTCTAGAATGTGTCGTGCTGTGGTCGCGGCATCCTGATCTTGGGGCAGAAAGATCATTCCTACTCCAACCTGTGATGTCTGGAGCGGTTGAAGTCCGATCTCGGTTGCCCACTCGTTCAAAACCTCCCACGGAATCGCTGTCATCAAACCTGCTCCATCCCCAGAGTCTTGGTCAGCGCTACAGCCTCCCCGATGTTCTAGACAAGTCAGTGCAGAGAGCGCTTTCACCACTAAGTCATGGCTTTTTCGACCCTGCTGATCGGCAATAAAACCGACTCCACAGGCATCCCGTTCTTCGATGAGCCAAGGCTGACCTGCATACCCAGCATCTACTTGAGGAGATTGACTGTCTAAATTTTCACTGACTTTAATCATGGGATGGCTCATTTCGTTCATTGTCAACGAGAGAATGGTTCTGAAAAAAAGGACTGCAATGGGGTCGGGTTGCTCTACCCGCTTTTGATGCTGATGTTCGATCGAGACATCTAACTAGAGACTTTATGAAGAAAATGTAAATACAACTGACATAAATCACACAATCGAGTAAAAATTTTGCTAGTCAAGTCTGCTGACAAACAAACTCAGGCAAAAACCCTAGAGTAAATTAGTCTTCCTCAGAAGGAATGCGTAGACCAAGATCTCTAAAAACCTGGTATGGGTCGAGTCAAATTCTGCTTTTGTAGCGTGACGAATTAGAGAGGGAGTAAAGATATTATAAAAAATCTGCTGCTCTGACAATCCCCACTCACCCAGATTGTAGAAATTCTCTATCTCTGCAAAGCGTTGATAGCTCTATGCTACTAAGATTTAGCTGAAATGAGGGGCGTTTAGAAATAGCAGAAGTCAGAAAGTCATTGTTTCCTGATACATTCTGATCGCTGATGGCAAGCATTCTACAAATGCGAGTAAAATACGCTACGAACATTTTTTGCCTTCACTCAGTCATTCTTAGAAAGTTGCCTGAAGTTATTAAAAAACCTGTGGTTAAGACTCAAACTTGCAGCCCATCGCGATCGCCAGAAAAACCTCTTTTAGGCTGGCATCGCCTCATAAAAAATCTTTTTATTCCAGTGACTTCAATCGTAGGATTCGTGATTCCAGCGATCGCCACTCCTTTTCCTGAATCGCCTTCGCTTTCACGACCCAATTTAGCTCCTACCGTTGCCCAGGCTTTGCCGATTCAACAGGTCAGTCAAATCTCTCTAAACGGGCGAGTGTCTACACTTCCTTGGA
>JAYVFW010000225.1:0-13975 GCA_043772715.1 Phormidesmis sp.
GACAGCACAGGCGGCACTCTAGGAAGCAGATCTGTGAGCAATGACGGGCGCTATATTGTTTTCACCAGCAGTTCGGGCAGTTTGGTTGCTGATGATAAAAACGGCAAATCGGATGTATTTTGGCTTGATCGTCAGACTCAAACGCTCAAACTCGTTAGCCACAATGCAAGCAGAACAGGCAGTGCAAGTGGGGCTTCATCTAATGCGGTGATCAGTGGTGATGGCTTGTCTGTGGCGTTTGTCAGTGACGCGGCTGATATTGCCTCTGGTGACCAAAACGCCCAGAAAGACGTGTTTTTATGGAAGTGGAACAGCGCCACTAGCACAGACACAATTCGACTGGTGAGCGCGGCCAACAATAGCACCACTATTCAGAATGGAGGTTCATATAACCCTGTTATTAGTGAAAACGGTCAGTATGTCTCGTTTTTGAGCAATGCAACTAATTTGACCTCATTCTCGGCTAACAATGGCGGAAACAATCAACCTGATATCTTTCAGTGGGATGGGTCAGCGAGCAGTAATGCAGTCACGCTCGTCAGTCGAAACCGTTCTAAGAATGGCAGTGGCAACAAAGGGGTTTCGACCAGTTTCTCAATGAGTCAAGATGGCAGTTATGTTGCCTTCAGCAGCAATGCGAGTAATCTCTCTCCCGCTGGGTCTGATCCCAATGGCTCAACTGAAGACGTGTTTCGCTGGAGCCGGATTGGTGACACCATGACTGTGATCAGCACCTCGTTGACCCCAACGCTAGGGGGAGATGACGTATCGAGAAACCCGGTGATCAGCAACAATGGCAGCCGCATCGCGTTTGTCAGCGCAGCGACTAACCTCGTAGCCAATGGAATTGATAACAACAACACGCAAGACGTTTTTTTGTGGGATAGCGCCAGCACGACTGCCAATAAGATCAGCTTAATCAGCTTCAACAGCACTGGAACGAACAGCAGCACCAGTCTAAGTGACCCGTTTGCCGGTAGTGGCTCACTCAACCCAGTCATCAGCGGCGATGGAAAATATGTCGCGTTCACCAGCTACTCTACGGATCTGATAAACGCGATCGACGTTAACGGCAAACAAGATGTATTTGTCAGAGAGATCGATGCGCTCACCACCTTTTTGGTCAGTGGCAACACCGCCGGGGTGTTTGGCAATGATGTTTCGGCTGACCCTGCTATTAGCGGAGACGGCAAGCGAATTAGTTTTGCCAGCAATGCTAGCAATCTAGTCACCGATGACACAAACGGCAAGCGCGATGTCTTCGTGCGGGATTTAACGGCTAACACCCTGTCTTTAGTCAGCCGCAGTGCGACCGCGATCGGAAATAACGATTCTCCAGCAGATGATCCTGCTAGCCTCGCGGTGTCACCCTCAGTAATCAGTGCAGACGGGGCGTTTGTGGCGTTTACTAGTCAAGCCAGTAATCTGGTCGATCGAGACGGCAATGGCGCGACCGATGTGTTTATTGCCCAGTTGCCCACTGTTGCCCAGCCAAGCGCAATTAGCCTAGTGTCTCGTCGGAGCAATGATCCAGCGCTCACAGTTAAGACTGGGAGTGAAGATTCGACGTTGACGACGGGCAATTCTGTTAGTGCCGATGGTCGCTATGTGGTTTATGCCAGCAAGGCTCCTGAGTTAGCGTCTAATGATGCAAATGGCGCTCAGGATGTGTTTATTCGCGATAATCAGACGAAGACGGTCACGTTGATTAGCCGCAATCCAGCTAAGGCTTCTGGAAATGGCAGTTCTTTCAGTCCGGTGATTAGTGGTGATGGTCAGTTTGTGGTTTTTGTCAGCGATGCCTCTGACCTCGTTTCAGGAGACACGAATGGGGCATCCGATCTTTTCTTGTGGGAGAGATCGCAGCCCGACACCCTGACTTTAATCAGCAAAGTCAACGGTGGAACAACGAGCGGCGATCGTGCTTCGATCAATCCGATCATCAGCGGCAATGGTCAATATGTGATTTTTACGAGTCTGGCAACGAATTTAGTTAATGGAGATGGAAACGCTAAACAGGATGTGTTTGTCTGGGAGCGATCAACGAAAACAATTACGCTGGTTAGTCACGCCAATGGCAGCACAAACAGCAGCGATGGCACATCTGAGAATGCTGCGATTAGCAACGATGGACAGTTCATCACCTTCACAAGTGACAGCACGAATTTAACTCCAACCCCAACGGCTGCACAGAAACAAGTGTTTCTCTGGGATCGCAAAACGGCTCCGCTTTCACTGATTAGCCGAGATAGTGCAGGCACGATCGCTAACGCAGAATCTAACAATGCAGCGGTGAGTAGTGATGGGCGCTATGTTGCCTTTACCAGCAGTGCAACCAATTTGTTTGGCATCGATAACAACGCGGCTCAGGATGTGTTTATTCGCGATTTGGTGAAGAACACGACTACGGCGGTGAGTGTCGATGCTTCAGGCGCTTATGGTGCCGCGATCGGAGGCATCCTGGGGAGTGGTGCATTTGCGTCGAACCCGGTGATCAGCAGCTATGGGGGTAAGGTTTATGTCGCGTTTACCAGCACCTTTAATACGCTAGTCACCCCTGATAAAAACGATGCCCAAGATGTGTTTGTTCGCGAAATTGATATTAATGACCCCACCCAGAGCCGAACGATTTTAGTCAGCGTCGATAAAGATGGGGCAGGAAGCGGCACAGGCACAAGTGCAGGGGGTGCATTTGGTGGCACTGGGTCGTTTAGCCCGGTGATGAGTCTAGACGGACGGTTTGTGGCATTTGTCAGCTATTCTAATAACCTCGTCGCCAATGATAACAACGGCGCTCAAGATATTTTTGTTCGAGATCTGCTGCTCAACAAAACGACACTGATCAGCAACAACAGCGCTGGAACCGATAGCGGAAAAGGGGCTTCCCAGGTTCCGGTGATCAGTGGCAGCGGGGGCTATATTGCCTTTACGAGCAATGCAGGTGATCTGGTCACAGGCGACTTTAACAACAAATTTGATGTGTTTGGTCAAGAACTGCTGCCCGTAGTGAGTTTGACTACGATCGACGCAACTGCCAACGAAGCAACTCCCTCTAACGACCTGTCAATCTACCAAATCAAGCGCAACACTACAACCGGAGAATTGACCGTCAAACTCGCGATCGATCCGACCAGCACGGCTTTCTCAGCCGATTACGATTGGTCGGTTGAGAAAGCAGTTGCTACGATCGTCAGCTTCACGGCAACTGAGATCATTCTCAAATTCTTAGCGGGTGCAGACACGATCGAGTTGAAGCTGGCTCCTAAAGATGATGCAACAGCAGAAGCAGATGAAACTTTAAAGCTATTCATCACAGCAGACGCAACTAATTCAGGATATGCAATCAGCACGAGTGACAATACAGCAACGACCACGATTCTGGCAAACGATACCGTTGTCACCAACACAAATGATATTGGAGAAGGATCACTTCGTCAGGCAATTATCAACGCGAACGCATTCGCTGGCGCAAATACAATCAGCTTTGCAATTCCGGGGACTAGCGTACAAACGATCGCCCTGCAATCTGCCTTACCTTTAATTAGTGATGGAATTACGATCGACGGCACCACCCAAACCGGATTTACTAACACTCCACTAATCGTCTTAGACGGCACTGGAGCAGAAGCCACCGCTAACGGTTTACACATCACAGCCGGGGGCAGTACCGTTAAAGGATTAGCGATCAAAAACTTCGCGCAAGACGGAATTTTGATCGACACCCAAAGCGGCAACACGATTCGGCAAAACGATCTTTCGGCAAACAAAGGATCGGGTGTGGCGATCGTCGGCACCGTCACTGGAAACCGGATCGAAGGTAACACCTTCACGGGCAACACTGGGTTAGGCATTGACCTCGGTCGAGATGGCGCAACTGCCAATGACGCAGGCGATTTGGATGTAGGAGCCAACAACTTACAGAACTTTCCGGTGTTGACGATCGCCGAACCTGTTGGAACCGGAGTGGCGATCGCTGGAACAATTAACAGCACTTCAGGCACTCAATTCCGAGTTGAATTCTTTAACAACGACGCGACGGGCACCGCTCAAGGTAAAACGTTCCTCGGCTTCACGGATGTTACCACCGACCCAAACGGCACCGGAGCCTTTAGCTTTACCGCTTCGGGAGTTGCCCTCGGACAGTTGATTACCGCCACTGCAACCGATGCCAGTGGCAACACTTCAGAGCTATCGCAAGCTAAGGCAGTTACGGCTCCAACTGTTAGCCTCAATGCGGCACCTGTTACGCTGCCAGAGGGCACAGGCACGACTTCTACTGCGTTTCCCTTTATCGTCACTCTGTCTCAGCCCAGCACTCAAAACGTAGTCGTCACTTACAGTACGGCAGACGGTACCGCGACTAGTTTAGACAGTGATTATGTGCCCGCTTCGGCGGCTAGCGTCACCTTTGCTCCGGGTCAAACGAGCCAAACGATTGCAGTTGGGGTGACTGCCGATGATCAATACGAACCAGATGAAACCTTCACCGTTACGTTAAACGGAGCGACGAATGCGACGTTAACCACTGCCATCAGTGAGATCGGCACGATTCAAAATGATGACAACCAACCGACAATCACGATCGCCGATGTCAGTCAAGCTGAAGGTGACAGTGGTTCTCAACCGCTGATCTTTACGGCGAGTCTCTCAAATCTCAGCACCGAAACCGTGATCGTCGATTACGCCACCACCAACGGCAATGCAACTTTGGCAGATAACGACTACGCCGACACAACGGGCAAACTCACCTTCGCGCCCGGTCAACTGACCCAAACTTTTGGCGTATTGGTCAACGGAGACACCAAATTTGAGGGCAATGAAACCTTTCAGGTAACATTGAGAAATCCTAGCAATGGCAAGATCGCGCCTGCTGCTAGTAGCACCGCTACCGGGACGATTCTCAATGATGATCCGGGTCCAACTTTGAGCATTACAACGCCCGCTACGCAAATTGAAGGCACGAGCGGGGCAAACACTCCTTATCTATTTGTGGTCAATCTCAGTCAAGCCAGCAGCGAGGAAATCACGGTAGATTATGCGACGATCGACAACAGCGCGACGATCGCCGATAACGATTACACTGCCGCTACTGGAACCCTCACCTTTGCACCCAATACCACGAGTCAAACCATCACGGTTTTCTCTCAAGGCGACACCAAGTTTGAAACAGACGAGCAGTTTTTCGTCAAGCTGACTAATGCTAAGAATGCCAACCTCTCTGCCACTATTCAGGCAACTGGCATCATGAATTCTGACGACACCACTGCTCCGACCATTCAAATCGCCAACGCAGAAGTATCAGAAGGCAACAGTGGCACCGCTCCTTCTAGCTTTGTTGTCACGCTGTCTGGTGCCAGTTATCAAACGATTACTGTGAATTACAGTACGGCTGATCAGAAGGCTACGATCGCCGATCAGGACTATCAATCCGCCTCTGGAACCCTTACCTTTGCACCCAACGAAACTCGCAAAACGATCACAGTTTTAGGAACGGGGGATGATAAATATGAGGGAAATGAGACATTTTCAGTCAAACTCGACACGCCTCAAAACTCTACGCTTTCCACCCCAAGCGCAACTGGAACGATTACCAATGATGATCTGGTTCCTTTAATTAGCATCAACGACGTGAGTAATCTCGAAGGAGATCAAAGCACAACAAAAACTGATTCTTTTACGATTAGCTTGAGCAATTCTACTGATCAAACTATTACAGTTGACTTTGCAACGGCTGACGGTACGGTTATTAACAATGCTGCAACAACAGCTAACAATGACTATCTAAGCGCTTCAGGAACCGTCACGTTCAATCCGGGTGAGATCGCTAAAACGATTGCTGTTGTTACAAACGGTGATGCAAATTTAGAGAAAGACGAAGATTTCTTTGTTAATCTGAGCAACACGAAAGAAGCTGGAATTCTCAAAGGTCAGGGCAAAGGAACGATCGCTAATGACGACACGGCTCCAACGCTAAAAATTGACAGTGTGAGTCAGAAAGAAGGCGATCAAAACACAACTGAACTGATCTTTACCGTCAGTCTCTCTGCCACCAGCAGCGATCCGATTACGGTTGAATATCTGACTCAGGATAATACGGCAACGATCGCTGATCTCGACTACCAAACCAAAACTGGAACCTTGACGTTTGCGCCCAACACGCTGACCCAAACCTTTACCGTTCTCGCAAATGGCGACTCTAAGCTAGAAGGAGACGAAACCTTTAAAGTCAAATTGCAAAACCCCAGCACAGGGGCACTGATTTCTGCGACTGAGGGCATCGGCACGATCGGAAACGACGATCGCCAACCGACGATCGGCATCGATCAAAAAATCAGCATCACTGAAGGTACAAGTGGCACCCTCACAGTCAGCCTCTCTAACCCCAGTAGTGAAACGGTCACTGTTAAATACGACACCGCAGACGGCAAGGCGACCTTGGGCGATAGTGACTACATTCAAGCATCGGGAACACTCACTTTCAATCCTGGTGAACTCAACAAAACGATCGCGGTTTCTACTCAAGCCGATACTAAATTTGAAGGCAACGAAGACTTCACCGTTGATCTCAGGCAAGCTGCAAACGCTGATATTTCGGCGGTTTCTGGAAAGGGAGCGGTGACGATCGTCGATGATGATGCTCGCCCCACTGTCAGCATCGACAATGTTTCTCAACCAGAAGGACAGAGCAACACCACGCCTTATGTCTTTACGGCGAGCCTCTCTAACCCCAGCAGTGAAACGATTACGGTCAACTATGCTACGGGCAACGGATCGGCAACCACAACAGACAATGACTATATTGCCGCCGCTGGCATCATTACCTTTAATCCCAATGACTTAAGCCAGAAAATTACGATCCTGGCAAATGGTGACTCCACTTTTGAACCGGATGAGAACTTTTTCGTCAACCTTGACCCTGCGATCGCGACCAACGCTACGGTTTCGGCTGCCGCTGGGGTGGGCAAAGGCACGTTGCTCAATGACGACAATCCGCCGCGCCCTACTATTCGTATTGATAGTGGCGTGACTCAAAACGAGGGCAACAAAGGAGAGACAACTGCCTATGTCTTTAACGTCATTCTCTCAACAACTACGCCTGAAACGGTGACGGTCGGCTACACCACAAAAGACAACTCGGCTACAACGTTGGGCAATGATTACACCGCTCAGGCTGGCGTTCTCACGTTTGCTCCCAACACACTCAGCCAGAAAATCACGGTGTTAGCAACCGGAGACGACACGCTAGAACCAGATGAAAGCTTCTTTATCGACCTGCAAAACCCTAGCAGCAACGCAGATCTTTCAGCCGCCGACGGGCGCGGAACGGCGACGCTAATCAATGAAGATCAGCGTCCGACTTTAAACATTGATAGCCCAACTAAGCGGGAAGGGTTGAGTAACGAAATCACGCCGATCGAGTTTGTGGTCACGCTCTCAAATCCCAGTAGCCAAACCATAACGGTGGATTACGGCACGAGAGATAATGGCACAGGCAACGGTTTTGCCACGATCGTAGATAACGATTTCACTCAAACTTCAGGCAAGCTGACTTTTAACCCTGGCGAACTCAAAAAGACGATCGCCGTGTCTGCTAATGGCGACAACAAGCTGGAGTCAGACGAAACGTTCATTGTTCAATTGACCAATGCCAATAACGCAGATATCACTGGAGCGGGTGAAGGCACTGGCACCTTACTTAACGATGATTTCACGCCGACCATTAGCCTCACTGCCAACGCGAGTCAACTCGAAAACGCACCGAGTCCTAATTTGTTTGTGGTTAACCTCTCAAATCCCACTGACAAGACCGTTACAGTCAACTACGATACGAGCGATGGCAAAGCGACGATCGCCGACAATGACTACTCCCGCGCTACTGGAACTCTAACGTTTTTGCCCACCGAAACCAGCAAAACTATCAGCGTCTCTGCGATCGGGGACCCGAAATATGAGGGCAATGAAACCTTTAACGTTAATTTGAACAACGCCAGCAACGCAACTGTTCCAACAAACACGATCGCGGGCACGATCACCGATGACGACCCCATGCCGACGATTAGCCTCGCAACTATAGCCGCCAATCAGCTTGAGGGCAAGAACGGCACTACGTCCTACGTGTTTACAGCGACGCTCACAAATCCCAGCAGCCAAACAATTACCGTCGATTATGCCACCGCAGACGGCAAGGCAACCCTAGTAGACAAAGACTATCTGCAAGCGACTGGAAAACTCACCTTTGCCCCCACCGAAACTAGCAAAACTTTTACGGTATTTGCCAACGGTGACACGAAATATGAGGACAATGAGACTTTTAGCATTAGTCTCGGCAATCCCGCGGGCAGCACGATTTCGACCACTAATGGAAGTGTTGTTGCCACGATCGCGAATGATGATACGCGCCCCACTATTAGCCTGACACCCAACACTCTCAGCCAGCCAGAAGGCAATGGTGGCTCTACTCCTTACGTCTTCACGGTGGCTCTATCTGAAGCGAGCAGTGAAACGATTACTGTCAACTACAGCACCGCAGATGGTACGGCGACCACCGCAGGCAACGACTACACGGCACTTTCTGGCAAACTCACGTTTGCTCCTGGTGAGACGAGTCAGAATCTGACTGTCAACGCCGTGGGCGACACTCGCTTTGAAAAAGACGAAACCTTCCAACTTAATGTGACAAACCCAATGAACGCGACCCTTACCACTGCAATCAGTGCCACAAGCACGATCGTCAATGACGACAAAAATCTAGGCATCATTGGCGATTCGGGCATCCTCTGGCGCAATCAGCAGACAGGTGACCCGCTTTTGTGGCAGCTCAACAGCACCACCTTTGCTGGAAGTAGTTCATTGCCGACTCAGGCTGCTACTTGGCAGATTGAAGGGAAAGGAGACTTCAACAGTGACGGAAGTCTAGACATTCTCTGGCGCGATACTGCGACTGGGGAGATCAACCTTTGGCTGATGAACGGAACAGATTTTGGCTCGATCGTCACGGCACCCAATCTGCCCAAAGTGACAGACCTAAGCTGGAAGGTAGAAGGCATTGCAGACTTTACGGGCGATGGCAAAGTTGATGTGCTATGGCGCAACTACCAAACCGGAGAAATTGCCACTTGGAATCTGAATGGAACTACTCTGATTGACGCTTCTTATCTACCGTATGTGATCGACCTAAGCTGGCAGATCGAAGGCATTGGTGACTTTAACGACGATCGTAAAGTTGATGTGCTATGGCGCAACTACCAGACGGGCGAGAATGCATTCTGGCTGCTAGATGGCGCAAAAGTTACAAGCGCTGTCTATCTCCCGGTCGTCTCAGATACGCGCTGGCAGATTGAAGGCATTGGTGACTTTAATAACGATGGCAGCCTCGATCTGTTGTGGCGCAACAAAACGACCAATGAGATCGGAACTTGGGAACTAAACCGCACCACCTATGTTACAAGTGTTACAAGTTCACTTTTCTCTACGTCTCTAGACTCTACTTGGCAGGTTCAGAAGATTGGTGATTTCAACCGAGACAACAATTTAGATATTCTCTGGCGTAATACCCAGTCGGGTGAGAATCAGATCTGGTATTTGAATGGCACGACCTATGGAACGAGTTTGACGCTGCCGACTCGCTCCGATCGCAACTGGCTGATCTCTGACATTGGTGACTTCAACCGCGACGGCAACCTCGATTTGCTGTGGCACAATGCGCGATCAGGCGAAACCGACATTTGGAAACTGAATAGCAGTCCTTATGCTGGCGAGGTGGTGCTTCCCAAAGTTACAGATTTGGGATGGCGAGTTCAAGCAACGGGTGACTTCGATCGCGATGGCTCCGTGGATATTCTCTGGCGCAACTATCGAGATGGAACCGTTGCGTTTTGGCAAATGGATAGCACTACCCTCGATGCAGCGGTCTACTTGCCGCCCGTTAAAGACCCCGCCTGGAACATTGAAGGGGTGGGCGACTTCGATCGCGATGGCTTCTTAGATCTCTTCTGGTATAACAAAGGCACGGGTGAAGCCGCCATCTGGACGCTCGACGGTATGACCGTTAAAGAAGGAATTTTCTTGCCGACTCCAGGACTTAGCTGGCAGATGCAGGCAATTCAAGACTTTGACCAAGATGGCAATTTAGACATCTTGTGGCGCAGTCAAGCCGGAGAGGTTGCCTTTTGGAAAATGAGGGGAACCACTTTAGAGTCGGGCACTTATCTGCCCAGCGTTCCTGACTCAAATTGGCAGATTCAGGGCGTTGGAGATTTCAACGGCGACGGCAAACCCGACATTTTCTGGCGCAATTACAGCACGGGCGAGAACGCCATTTGGCAACTGAACGGCATGAAGGTTGAGAAAGCTCTCTATCTGACTCCGGTCACTGATCTAAGTTGGCACATAGAAGGCTTTCGAGACTATAACGGCGACGGAACATTAGACATTCTCTGGCGCAACCACCGCACTGGGCAGAATGCTCTTTGGTTTATGAATGACGCAACGACGATCGGGCTAGGAATTTTCTTACCTCGACTGATCGACCCAAACTGGACGGTAGAGGGAATCGATCGTTTTAAGAGCAGTGAGATCGAGTAAAAGCTACCCAGTTTTGCGCTAGAAATTGCCCCGATTTGAAAGCCATGCTCTAGGATCGTAGAGATTTGTTTAACCGTTTGCATTTCGGTCAGTTGTGAATCTCCCCAATCAGAAAAGTAACAGTCGGCTCGACGATCAATCCGGGCAACGTTCTCGAATGTCCCACCCGTTAAAACCTGGAGAAATTTTTTTCAGTCCAGGTGCTCATTTTAGCTATCGGGTGATCGGTGCTTGCTGTCGATTGTTCGATCGAGAGACGCTTCCTTATCCGTGCTGTCGCCTTGAGTGGCACAGCAAAGAACCCAGTTGGCGGCGCATCGGCAAACGCCTGATTGCTGATTTAGCGACGAGAAACAGTCCGTCTTATAGTGTCGAAATTATTGGACAAGCGATGCCAGAACCGCTGGTGATCACGCTCTATTGGGTAAAACTGCCGCAGCCACTTAAAGAATGGTGGGTTTCTAGCAAGCCCTCTACTTCGGAGATTGCTGATTTGACCTGGCTAGACTCTGCCGAAGAAATCAAAATCGAGGGATAAACAGCGCTGCCCCAATGGGGATGCAAGATGCTGCAACAGTTTCCAAATTGGGTGGTGGAGTAGCCTAATGTCGATCGCACGACTGCCACATCATCCAGCCGTAGCGTTCCTGCCTGAGATAAGAGAGGGTGCCCCGTTCGGGGATCAAATAAGTCTGCTAGGTGTCCTGCTCGACGAAGCGTGTAGACGATTTCCAGCCCAAATTCTAAAAACCGTTGCCGAAGCTGTTGCTTTTGAGCGTCGGTTTCGGGCGTGACCTGCATCAATTCCAGTTGAGAAGGCTGTAAGACGACTAGCAAAGATCGCACAGGCTGCGACCAATCGGGTAACAAGCGATGCAGATTAGTGCAAATAAATGGGTTAGGTGCGTGAATGGAGTATTCCATTGGAAAGATCAGCGACGGGGGTATCTCAGTCAGCGGCTAGCTAAATTGCTGGGCATAGAATCGAGCATAACGCCCCCCTTCGGCAATGAGTTCAGAATGAGTGCCGGATTCTACGACTCGACCCTTTTCTAAAATTAAAATCCGATCGACGCGCCGCACGGTTGCCAAGCGGTGAGCAATGATAAACACGGTGCGCCCCTGCATGATTCGCTCTAAGGCTTCTTGAACCAGTGCTTCTGATTCAGAGTCGAGGGCTGATGTGGCTTCGTCGAGAATCAGAATCCGAGGATTGAGTAACATAGCCCGCGCGATCGCCAGCCGTTGTCGCTGTCCGCCTGATAAATTTACGCCGCGCTCACCGACCCAAGTGTTATAGCCTTCGGGAAGCTGACTGATAAACTGGTGCGCGTTGGCAATTTTGGCAGCTTCTTTAACGGCATCTAAATCAAAATCAAGCTGACCAAAAGCGATATTTTGAGCGATCGTCCCCGAAAACAAGGTTGTTTCTTGGGGCACAATCCCGATCTGCCGCCGCAAACTGCGAAGTGAGACATCTCGCACATTCGTGCCATCTAGCCAAATGTCTCCGACTTGGGGATCGTAGAATCGAGGAATCAAATTCACTAACGTGGTTTTTCCGGCTCCTGATGCCCCAACGAGGGCAATCATTTCCCCAGGTAACACTAAGAGATTTAAGTCTTGCAGAACAGGACGATCGGGCTGATAAGAAAAGGTGACGTTGCCAAACTCTACTTTCCCCATCACGGGGGCAAGCATCGGCGCGTTGGGCTTCTCCACGATCGTGGGTCTTAACCACAGCAGTTCAAAAATCCGATCGACCGACGCTTCTCCCTGCTTAAACTCGTTATAACTGCTGGTAATGGTGGCGATCGGTTCAAATAACAGCGCAACGGCAGTCACATAGCTAATAAATCCGCTGCCGGTCAATTGCCCTTTAGAAATCTGCCAACCGCCTAACAGCAGCAGTGACAGCATACTCAGCGCTTCTAGCGAGCCAACGACTGGATATTGGGAGGCTCTGAGTCGCTCCATCTCGTAGCGGGCTTGACGGTTGCGCTCTGCCTCACTACTGAAGCGATCGATCACATATTCTTCTGCCGCAAACGCCTGCACTAAGCGAATGCCGCTCAACATCTCGATAATCAGCCCCGACAGGTCAGAAACCCGACTTTGGCTGCGATGGGATAACTTCCGCAGTCGTTCCCCAAACCAGCCAATTAACACTGCCAGCAGAGGCGCGACGATCAAGGTCGCCAGCGTCAGTTGCCAGTTGACCCAAATCATATAGCCCAACACAGCGATCAGCCGCAGCACGTTGGGCACAAACTCATGAAATAGCTTATTGACCACCTCGCCAATGCGATCGATATCCTCGGTCAGCCGATAGGCTAGATCGCCGGTTTGCATCGTCTCAAAATAGCTGAGACTGAGAGATTGCAGGTGGGCATAAGTTTGCTGGCGTAGTTGTAGGGCGATCGACAAGGCGGCTTTTGCCATCAGAGTGTCTTGCCCATATTGCACCAGTTTTTGCCCCACCCACACGACTGCCGCAAAGCTGGTCAATTCGGCGATCGCGCCCACATTGCCTGCGCCAATTCGTTCTGCCATGCGCCCCGCCAACCAGGCTAAAATAGGCCACGTTGCAGTAAACATCAGCGTACAAACCATTGCCTGAGCAATGATCTTCCACTGGGGGCGAACATAGGTGGATAGTTGCCAGTAGTTAGAACGGTGTTTCAAGGGCGGCTGGACTTTTTGCGTTCTTGGTAGATGTGAAAGATGGAAGGCAGAAGCGAAACGACGATAATGATCAGAATAATCGGCAACAGATATTTATCGACATCTGGAATCACTGCTCCTAAAGAATAGCCCAACAGCGTCACGCCAAACGTCCAGATAAATCCACCAATGACGTTATAAGACAGAAATGTGCGATAGGGCATTGCCCCAATCCCCGCTACGATGGGCGCGAAGGTGCGAACGATCGGCACAAATCGCGCCAGCACGATCGCCTTCTTGCCATATTTCTCATAAAATCCTTGGGCAGAGACTAAATGCTTTTTGTGAAACAGCCAGGAATCTTCTCGCTGAAATAATTTTCGTCCAAACCGATTCCCTGTCAGATAGCCTACGCTATCACCTAAAACGGCAGCCACAAAACAGCCCAATGCCAGATACTGAATGCTCAGAACATTTTGGGAAGCTAGAAATCCAGCCGTAAATAACAGACTGTCTCCCGGCAAGAAAAACCCGATCAACAGCCCAGACTCTGCAAAAATGATCGCCCATATCACCAGATGAGCCGTAATCGGACCAATCTCCTTAAACCACTGCCCTAGGTGAGCCGCATCAAAATTCATTCTTTCCTCACTTCACACGCTGAGTTTGCTTCCGTCGCACCAACCACACCCCCAACGCCACGATTAAACCCCCTAAAACAATTTTT
>JAYVFW010000226.1:0-4529 GCA_043772715.1 Phormidesmis sp.
ACTTGCGGTTTCAAAGTCCCCCAGAATGGGGGATTTAGGGGGCACAAGCCGACCTAAACGGAGCGAGATCTGAGAGAGTTTATATCGAGAATTTTATTCGTGCAGGAGGTCTATTCACCAATCAAATGGGTATGACTCATCTGGAGGATGACAAGCGATCGTGACTATCTTATCGTGGCTGCTTTACTATGAGCGACTTGAATGACTATTTAGCGTAGGAACATTTCGCGTACGTCATAATTAAGAAAGATCTTTTAGATTTAAAGTTCTTTCACGTTAGATCATCCTAAAAAGGTTTGTAGAGGAAGCATCGTGACATTAAATACCCTGACAAAATCTGATCCCCCTGACCCGCAGCAACCCCACAATGCTCAGTTTGATGGCGCATCAGAGACGGGCGCTCCTGCTGCTCGCGGGCGCTTGGCAGGAACACGAGGTCTTTTAGCCGGGGTGGGAATTGGCATCGCGATCGCTGCTGGTGGCATGACGCTGCTCTCGCGATCTAACAAACCTGCGGCGGCTCCGGTGGCAGACACGCAACTTGCCCCAGTCGCCGGTCAGAGCGTGGGTGTAGAGACGGCAAAACTGGCATTTGTGCCGAAAACTTTTAGCGCTACTGGCAGCGTTGACGCTCAAAACTGGGTGCAGGTAACGCCCCAGGCAACAGGGGTGCAGATTCAACAAATTTTGGTAAATGAGGGAGATACGGTTCAAACGGGGCAAGCGATCGCCGTTCTAGATAGTTCTGTCTTGCAAGATCAGTTAAATGAAGCGAAAGCGCAGTTGAGTTCGGCTCAGGCGCAGTTGAGTTCGGCTCAGGCGCAGTTCAATTCGGCTCAGGCGCAGGTGGCATCCAATCGCTCGATCGTGCAGCAGAAAGAGGCAGTGCTTAAACAGCAGCGGGCAGTGTTAGCAGAAGCTGAGAGCAATCTGAGGCGCTATCAAGGTCTGCGAAACGATGGCGTAATTAGCAGTCAAGATTTAGAGTCGCGCACCACGTCAGCGACTACTGCACGGGAGGCGATCAGCGTCGCGCAATCCAATATCAGCAGCGCTCAAGCCGATGTGGCAAAAGCTCAGGCAGGAGTAACCCAGGCTCAGGCAGGGGTGACGCAAGCTCAAGCCGGAATTGATACGAATCGGACGCGCATTCAACAGCTTGAAACTAAGATTGCTCAAACGACGGTGCGATCGCCCGCTAGTGGCATTTTGTCTAAGCGCAACCCCAGCGACCAAAAAACAGCCGTTGCCAGAGTGGGCGAACTGACGGGATCGAATCCCCTATTTTATATTGTGCGAAATAGCTCACTACAGCTTCAGGTGAATGTGCCCGAAAATCTGCTTTCCCAGGTGAGAGTGGGCGAATCTGCCAAGATCACGTCTGATGCCGATAAGCGGATCAATGTTCAGGGTCGGGTGCGCGAGGTGGAGCCTGTAATCAATCAGCAAACTCGCCAAGCCACCGTCAAAATTGACCTACCTGAAAGCGGACTGTTGAAACCCGGAATGTTTTTACGATCGAACATCGTGACTCAGAAAGTTCAGGCAGTGGTGGTTAGAGAGAGAGCGGTGGTGTCAGAGGCAGATGGTCGCAAAATTGTCTATGTCTTAGACAGCGAAGATATCGCCCGTGCTAAACCCGTCGAAACGGGCGATCGTAATAATGGACAAATTGTGATCACAAATGGCATTAATCCTGACGATCGCGTAGTGATTACGGGTGCAGGATTTGTCAAAGATGGCGATCGTGTGACCGTTGCTAAATAATCTGATCTTTGAACCCTGAAATTTGTCTTTCGCTATGTCTTTTAATATCTCTGCCTGGTCAATTCGCAATCCGGTGCCTACGATCGTTCTGTTTGTCATTTTGACGTTAGCAGGGCTGATCGCTTTCCCGTTTTTAGGCATTAACGATAATCCCAATGTCGATATCCCGACGGTGACGGTGACCGTCAATCAGCCAGGGGCAGATCCTTCAGAGTTAGAATCGCAAATCACGAGAAAAGTTGAGGATGCAGTTGCGAGCTTAGGTAACATCGATGACATTACTTCAACCGTTAATGATGGCGTTTCTAATACTGTAATCAACTTTGTGTTGGGAACGAACACAGATCGGGCTACCAACGATGTCAGAAATGCAGTCTCTCAGATTCGACAAAACTTACCGCAAGACATTAACGAACCTGTGGTCAAACGGGTTGAATTTGCGAGTGGTGGACCGATCACGACCTATGCTGTTTCTTCTGATCAGCGATCGGTAGCAGAACTCAGCAACCTGGTCGATCAAACCATTAGCCGAGCCGTGTTAGCGGTGCCGGGAGTCGCGCAGATTCAGCGAGTCGGTGGAGTCGATCGTGAAATTCGCGTTAACTTGAACCCCGATCGTCTGCAAGCTTTGGGCATCACCGCTACGCAAGTCAACGATCAGGTACGCACTTTTAACACCAACCTGTCGGGCGGGCGGGGCAACGTCGGTGGCAGCGAGCAAAGCATTCGCACGTTGGGCAGCAGCGCCAGTGTACAGACGCTCCAAGACCTGCAAATTATCCTACCGCAAGGCGGCTTTACCCCGCTCTCTAGTCTGGGAACGGTCACAGACGGGACGGCAGACCCCCGCAAAATCGCCCGATTAAACAATCAGCCTGCGGTCGTCTTTTCGGTCTTGCGGAGTTCGGGCACGACGCTAGTTTCTGTCGAAGAAGCGGTGCGGGCTGCGCTGGATAAGCTGCAAACTACGCTGCCTCAAGACATTAAATTGAAACTGATTAATAATGTGCAGGCAGACTATATTCGAGAGTCGTTTACTGCCTCGGTTGATACCGTAGTCTTGGGCGCAGGGTTGGCGATCGTGACGGTTTGGCTATTTTTGCGAGATTGGCGGGCGACTTTAATCACGGCGGTGGCGCTGCCTTTGTCACTCATTCCTACCTTTATCGTCATGAAAGCGATGAACTACACGCTCAACGATTTGACGCTGTTGGGGTTAGCCCTCGTCGTTGGGGTTTTGGTCGATGACGCGATCGTAGAAATTGAAAACATCGAACGGCATATGCAGATGGGCAAATCAGCTTATCGAGCCGCGATCGATGCCTCTGATGAGATTGGGCTAGCGGTGGTTGCCACCACGTTTACGATCGTCGCCGTGTTTGGCCCTGTTGCCTTTATGACGGGCATCACTGGACAGTTTTTCCGTCCGTTTGGCATCACTGTGGCGGCATCGGTGCTGTTCTCACTGCTAGTTGCGCGGATGGTCACGCCTTTAATGGCCGCTTATCTGATGAAAGACCACGCCAAAGCGCCTAAAGAAGATCGTCTTTCTGCTCAATATCGGCGCTTGCTTACCTGGTCGATTAAGCATCGATTAGTGACGTTAGCAGCCGCCATCGCGTTTCTGATCGGCAGCTTGAGTTTGGTTTCTAAAATTCCGGTTGGATTGTTCTCAAATGCCGACGTGAGTTTATCCACCATCTCAATGCAATTGCCACCCGGCTCGACTATTGAAGACACCGATCGAGCCACTCAACAGTTGACGACTTTGTTGCTACAGCATCCTGCTGTTGAGGGTGTGCAAACCAGTGAAGCCGTTGCTAAATCAACCCTCTACGCCAAACTCAAGCCCAAGTCAGAGCGAAAGATGACTCGCAAAGAGTTTGAAGATCAGATTCGTCCTGCGTTTGCTCAAGTTCCGGGGTCACGAATTAGCTTTGTCAAAGGGGGACCGGGCGGCGGCTCGAAAGAAGTGTCGATCGTGCTGAAGAGCGAAAATCCGGCAGCGTTGACTCAAGCGGCAAACGAGCTAGAAAAACAGATGCGCCAAGTCACAGGTTTGGTTGAAGTCACATCTGGGGCAAGTTTGGTGAAGCCAGAGATTTTGATTACGCCTGACCCCGCCCGAGCCGCCGACCAGGGGATCACCGTTCAGCAAATTGCCCGGACCGCAAACCTGGCGACGCTAGGAGACTTTGATGCCAACTTAGCAAAGTTTGACTTGCCCGATCGTCAGATTCCAATCCGAGTCCAGCTTGACCCCAAATCTCGCAACAACATCGAGACGATTAAAAATCTGCAAATTCAAAACAAGAGTGGGGTATTAGTGCCGCTGCAAACCGTGGCGGATATCAGCTTTGGCAGTGGCCCTTCTCAAATCGATCGCTACAATCGATCGCGCAACATCTCGGTCGAAGCCAACCTCAAAGGTTTAGCCCTTGGAGACGCACTCGCAAAAATCAATCAGCTACCGATCTTAAAATCGCTCCCGGTAGGTGTGACGCGAGAAAACTTCGGCAATGCTAAGATTCTCGCTCAAGTGTTTAGCAACTTTGGTGGTGCACTGCTGGCGGCGGTTGTGTTTATCTACGCAGTGTTGGTGTTGCTGTTTAACGATTTTCTGCACCCGCTCACGATTATGGTGGCGTTGCCATTCTCGATCGGCGGTGCCATGCTTGGGCTGCTGATCACCCACAAAGAACTGGGACTGATCGCCCTCATTGGAGTCGTCTTGCTCTTGGGTCTGGTGACCAAAAACTCGA
>JAYVFW010000227.1:0-13943 GCA_043772715.1 Phormidesmis sp.
CTTGTGGAACCGTTCAAAAAAATGTCCGGACTATTGATCAATAGAACAGTCATTGATGCATCCGATACAGAAGAAACCTTGAGACAACGGATTGAAGAACGGCAACTCCGCCGCTTTTTAACAACTATTCGTAAAATTGGCGATTTACGTCCCATCTCTGAATTGCTGAAGTTGCCAGAAAGCGATCGATTGGAATATAAAAGCACTTTTCAATGGGATGTTAAGCAAAACCGCGAGAACAAGGAGTTGAGATTTAACGTTCTCAAGACAATCGTTGCTTTTCTGAATTGTGAAGGTGGTACTCTCGTTGTTGGAGTTGAAGATAACGGTAACATCTTTGGATTAGAACTAGATTTATCTTTGCTGTCGAATGGAAATCTTGACAAACTAGAACGAACTATTGTTGATTGGGTTTGCAATCATATCGGCAAAAATTTTACACAGCAGATCAAGATTCGATTTGAAGCAATTAACGGCAAAGACGTTTGTGCGATTGATGTGAAAAAATCTGCTAAAAAAGCTTGGCTACAAAAGACAAAAGAAAAGAAGTTGGAATTTTACATTCGGATGTCAAATAGATCTGAGCCACTTGAAATTCCGGATATCTATGATCACTTCTAATGTATATCTATCCCAACATCACAGAAACCATCGGTCATACATCGCTCGTAAAACTTAAAACTACAGAGGTTGCCTCAGCAAGTTGATTGTGTCGCAGAAATTGTGCCGAGGCTAGAGGGCGCAAATCCGGCAAAATCAGTGAAAGATCGGATCGCTGTCAGCATGATGCTAGAAGCAGAACGAGCAAGACTGATTTAACCCGGAATTCCTACGATCGTTGAAGCAACCTCCGGGAAAATTGGCATTGAGCTAGCGATGCTGTGTGTCGCCAAAGGCTGGAGTCAAGAACATCTTTTCTGCCTTCTCCTGAAGCCCTAACAAGTCTGCGTAGTTGAACACTTCCACCACTAACGCTTCTGCGGCTTGTATCCGCACGATCGCGCTTGAACTGCCTTAATCTGAGCAATTTCTTTTCAGATTTACGAGTTTCTTGAATGAGAGTAAAGTCTACTGTTTTTGATTAATATTAAGGACAGTAGAACTTTTTTATCCAACTGAATAAATGTGATTTTTGTAACAGTTTTATCTGAGATAATTCATTCATTAAGCGCAACTTCTATGCTTAGAGATCTCAGCCATCTAACTGATCCACGATCGGTCAGCCCTTCTGCTAATATTAAACTTCAGCGATAGATTTATAGAGCAGGTGATTTAAGATACCTGTATCTTATTCCCTAAAACCTTTGCTGACCTGGAGTTACCGCTGTTAAACAGAGTTGGGAACTTTTTAGGTTTGATCTTCGTCGCGTCCTTAGTGCAGTCGCAAAATACCGCAGATAGCTTGTCTGCTTTTCAACCAACTGGGTTAAGTTTTTATTACAGAAATCTGTTGCTTAAACTCAGAAACGGCTCATTCAATTAAGGATTAAATTGAGTTATTTGTCTCCTAACTTGCATAAACATTCAAGTTAATAACTATAAGACTTACAAGACCTGTGACCGCTGTTTTATATCAAAGTTTGCTGGGGTGTTCTTATGGCATTAATTCGTGAAGTAGTGCAACAAGCTCTGATCACTGGCTTATTGACGATCGAAGCTGAAAACCAACTGCGGCAACTTCTGTCAACCAAGTATGACCGAGAAGATTTGCGAGCATTTATGACCCTGCAAACGGCGGCGATGGCTGGCTCGGTGAAGCAAGAATCTCGATGCTGCGTCTCATCGGCTCGATAGCCAAATCGAGGCATTTTCTTCTGCACGTGCGCTACAAATCAGACAAAATGGCTCCATCTATGGCAATCTGGGAGACAGAGAGAATTTTTCCTCATTTCCATGCTGTCGAGCCTTAACAACAGCCGTATGCAAACTTTGCCAACCCCTCCTGCTATTTCCGCTCCGATTTCTAGCGAGTTATCTATAGACTCCAGCATTCAGCGTCGCAAAACCCGTCCCGTTCCAGTTGGCAGCATCACGATCGGAGGCAGTCACCCGGTTGCTGTCCAGTCCATGATCAACGAAGACACGTTGGACATTGAAGGGTCGGTGGCGGCGATTCGACGACTGCATGAAATTGGCTGCGAAATTGTCCGCGTGACGGTGCCGAGCATGGCTCACGCCAAAGCGATGGAAGAGATTCGCGATCGGCTGCACAAAACCTATCAGCCAGTGCCCCTCGTCGCGGATGTCCACCACAACGGCATGAAAATCGCCCTAGAAGTGGCGAAATACGTCGATAATGTGCGGATCAATCCCGGACTCTATGTGTTTGAAAAGCCTAAGAGCGATCGGACTGAATATACGTCCGCAGAATTTAAAGAGATCGGTGACAAGATCTACGAAACTCTAGAGCCGCTAGTGGTGTCACTGCGCGACCAAAACAAATCTATGCGGATTGGGGTCAATCATGGCTCTCTGTCTGAACGGATGCTGTTTACTTATGGCGACACGCCTGAAGGCATGGTTGAGTCGGCGCTAGAATTCATTCGTATTTGTGAATCGCTCAACTTTTATCACATCGAACTTTCGCTCAAAGCATCTAGAGTGCCCGTCATGCTGGCTGCAAATCGCTTGATGGTTAAGCGCATGAACGAGCTAGGCATGGATTATCCCCTGCATTTAGGCGTGACTGAAGCGGGAGACGGCGAATATGGACGGATTAAGTCTACGGCAGGTATTGGCACCCTTTTGGCAGAAGGAATCGGCGACACGATTCGCGTTTCTTTGACGGAAGCTCCTGAGAAAGAAATTCCGGTCTGCTATGGCATTTTGCAAGCGTTGGGTCTGCGGAGAACGATGGTCGAATATGTGGCGTGTCCATCTTGCGGACGCACACTATTTAACTTAGAGGAAGTCTTGCATAAAGTCAGAGACGCAACTCAGCATCTGACAGGGCTAAACATTGCGGTCATGGGCTGCATTGTCAACGGTCCTGGTGAGATGGCTGACGCTGACTATGGCTATGTTGGCAAGCAAGCTGGATTTATTTCTCTTTATCGCGGTCGAGACGAGATTAAGAAAGTCCCCGAAGCAGATGGCGTTCAGGAGTTGATTAATCTGATTAAAGGCGACGATCGCTGGATTGATCCCTAACAAAACGTCAGTTCGACGAGTTTTTTCGCTTCGTTGTCAGCGGCTTGTGCCCCCTAAATCCCCCAAATTGGGGGATTTCAAGCCAAAAATTCCGGTTCAAAGTCCCCCAAAATTGGGAGATTTAGGTAGCTCTCCGAGTTCACAGGTGGAACGAACCACTTCTGTCGATCTCACGTTAACAAAATATTTCAGACATCCTGATCAAAAAGCGTTCAGATCGCATGATTTGAACGCTTTTTCAATCAGTAAGATCCTGCAATTAATTCTTATCCAACGGGCTATCTGGATGCGGTTGATAGGTGTAGAAACTGGCAATCAACCCGATCGTCAGCCACCACAGCGTATTCACCGCCGGACGGTAAAGCACCGTATCGACCATGCCATGCCCTAGCATAGCGGCTAGGGCACCGATGATGCCAATCAGCCAAAAACCATCGCGATCGCCCAGCTCCCTCAGTCGCTTGAGCTGCACAAAGCCCTGACTAAATGTCACCAGCAATAGCCACAAGAATGCAAACAAACCAATGATTCCAGTTTCAACCGCCACTTCTAGCAGAATTGAGTAAGCACTCAGCGCACTAAATCGCGCTCTCTGATAGAGCGGATAGATCTTCTTAAACGGCGGATCGCCTGGTCCGATGCCCAAAACTGGATAGTCTTGAATCATTTGCACTACCGCAGTCCACACATTGAGTCGGAAATTATTGCTGCTGTCGCCCCGTCCGGCAAAAATACTGCTGACTCGATATCGCAACTGAGGTATCAAGACTACGGCGAGAATAAATAACCCTGCGATCGTTCCAAAAGCGATCGGAAGGGCCCAAATTCTCCAAAAGCGCGGCAGTGCTGCACTCCACCAATACAACAACAAAGTCAGCAGCGTTAGCATCAACACGACCAAGCCAATCCAGCCGCCTCGACTCCCGGTGTAATAGAGACACATAAAGTTGACGATTGTCATCGTGACCGCCAAAAGTTTTGGCACCCAACCGCGCCAAGCAAAGATCGCGGCAACACTCAACGCGATCGCAGGCAGCAAATAGCCTGCCAATAGATTGGGATTGCCCAAAAAGCTATAAACTCTCACCGCCTGAGCATTTGGCGATTCTGGATCAACCCAAGTTGCTAACGCCTCCGCGCCAAAAAACTGTTGGTGAATGCCATAAACGCTCATCAACAGCGCAACGTGTAGATAAAGCGAAATCAGCCACGATCTCAGCCGAGATGACCTCAACACCCGCGCCGCTAAAGCAAATAGCACCACATAGAGCGTCAGCTTGCTCCATCCGGTAAACGCCAACTTTTTGACCGGAGACATCGCCGCCGAGATCGTCGCCACTCCCCAATAAAGCGACACCATTAGATGAATTGGCGTAAACCCCGAACCCAAAACCGCTTTTTGCTCTGAGTCAAAGCCGCGATCGTCAGAAACGGTTAACAAGACCCAATAACAACCGCAGGCAAAGAGCAAGACTCCTGCCAAGTCACTTGAGACAAACGGAGTCAACCCAAAAACGGTCCCGAGGAGGGCTGCGCCGATCGGGTCTGCCCACTGCATGAGCAGACTGCGCTTCCGCCATGACTGCAACGACCCAACGAGTCGGTGCAGATAGCTAGAGCCGCGCCACTGATAGAGCGGCAGTGCTGATAGGGTAATCTGTTGCCACAAATTCATACGCGATTCCCAAGCTTTAGAGAAAAATAGCCAAGCCGCTTTTAGGCTATGGTCAATTATCCTCAAAAACGGGTCATTGGCAAGCGGTGTTGACTTATGGGTTGACCGCGCTCAATTGAGGCAGCGTGACTACATATCGATGTCCCTGCTCTGAGCCGTTTTGAGTCAGAATTTTCCCGCCGTGCATCTCCGCTAGTTGGAGGCTCAACAATAGTCCTAAGTTTTTGCGAAGAACGTCTACCTCGATCGCCTCTGAGACGGCTTCATAGTCTGCGATCGCCGCCGTTGACATCAAGTTATAAGCCGATAACCCGTTGCCGTTGATACAACCATCGTAATCTAAGCTGATCAGAGCCGCAGACCCCACAGGTTGAGGCTCATACATCTCTAAGTAGTCAAATTCTTCGTCAAAGCACGAATGCGACGACCAAACGGTCAATCTCAGCCCACTGCCTTTGTGAGAAACATGGAGACGGATCAGATTCCCGACATTAGAGGCTTGAATCACGCTAAACATTAGGTGATAAAGCATCTGCCGAATTTTTTCTTTGTCTAACATCCAGATACGGCTACCAGGTTCGACTGAAAGCTTAATTTTTTGCTCTCTGCGGTGAGCGGCTTGCTCTAGAGTGCCGATCGCCTGCTGGCAAAGCATTTCAATATCGACTGACGAAAGATTAAGTGATTGAACGCTATCCTCCAGTTGTAAGAGTTCTAAAATCTCTTTGACCAGAGAGAGCAGATATTGCCCACTTTGATGAATGATGTCTAAGTATTCTTTCTGTTTAGGGGTTAGAGGCCCATATATTTCTCGACTTAAAACGCTTGCCATGCCCATTACTGATGTGAGGGGAGTCCGCAGTTCTTGAGCAACCTGGGCGAGTAGCTCAAACTTAATGGAATGGGTGGGAGAGTTCGGGGGTTGAGGCGTGATCGCCAATGCTTTGAGGCTAACTTGATTCTTAGGTAGATAAGTGCGCTCATATTCACTCATGCTAAGGCGAGCCGCGAGCGCTAAAAATTCTTGATCTTTGACTGTGAAGACTCGCGGCACCAGATCCATGACTGCCAACGAACCAATACACTCGCCGCTAGAGGTGAGGAGGGGTGCGCCCAGGTAGGCACGAATTCCATATTGTTGAGCGAGAATGCTGTTGGCAAAGACCCGATGATTTAGGGTGTCCTCGATCGCCAACACTTGATGACTGTCTAACACATGGACGCAAAACGTCTCATCACGGGGCATTTCACGAGAAACGGCCAGGTCATTCATCAAGCCTAGCCGCGCCAACCCTACAGCCGACTTAAACCATTGGCGCTGCTGATCCATCAAGCTCAAGATGCCGATCGGAGCCTCTAAAAAATGAGCGGCGGTCTGAGTTGCCTCCTCAAAAATTGGAACGCTGTCTGTTTCTAGCAAGCCCAACTCTGTCAATCTCGACAGACGCTGCTGCTCGCGTGCTGCAACCGTTAAACCATCTAAGCGACAAAAAAGTCTGCTTTCAGGAACTCCCATTCCAACCCTAACCCCTATAAATAAATCTGTGAGATTATGCAATCAAGGAGACTTCTCGGTAGAACAGTCTCCATCTACACCAAGACTGCCCTCGCCTTGAGCCACACGAACGGTTATTTGCAAGAGAGATTACTGAAGTTTGGGAGTTGCGCGGCTGATACGATCGGAAAAATCACCGAATCGTTAGCATTTCTACACAGGGGGAACGATCGCTATTCAAACCAAGCTGGGTGATCTAGCAGAGCCGCAATCACCCGCACTCCGCGTAGTTGGTTGGATAAAGGGAGATGCCCTCTAGGAGCGCTGAGGCTCCAGGTGAACTCATGGGGATAGCGAGTCCAGTTGTTGCCAGACTTCCAGCCAATTTTTCCCCAAAGCTTATCCCAGTTTTTGCCGACACCCAGCCAGATCTCGCGCTGCACTGAAAACCCAAATCGATTGTTTGAATGGGCGAGCCAAAGGGCATTGATCGTCTGTAAGTCTACTGATGAAAGGCTTTCAATCTCGGTGAAATAAATCCACTTGCGCTGCACAGCCGCCGACCCCGCAAGCTCACAAAGCCTTTGGATGGTTAACTTATCGGCTGCCTCAAACTCTTGCTTTGCTAGAATCTGCTGAAGTGGGGCATAGTCGAGGTTGTGCTGCGATCGTAAGGGCACCGTCCCGGTGGGAAAATGCTGCTGAAGAAAGTCAACGACTTGAGAGGCGTGCGTGTTAAACAGCGCTTGATAAACGGCTGCCTCAACCACTTTGATCGGAGTTTTGCTCGATCGCCCTTGATCTAAACCAGGCAGACGCTCCAGCAAAAATTCCATCAAGACCGCTAGACCTGCGTCTCCTACGGCAAGCAATTCGTCAATGATCTGTAGCTGAATTTTCTCTGGCTCAGAGCGCAGCTTATATTGCAGGGTGGCGACGCTGGCGGGAATGTTGAGAGCCGAAGCGGTATCTAGGTTAGTCATGAAACGATTTATTCCAGATTGCGGCAGGGAAGGGTTAGGAATTTAAGATGCGGCGAATGATCGCACTCGTAGAACTGGGGACTTCAACTTGAATCAGTTTGACATGTCCTCCATAAGCGTGAACGATCGCCGCTTCGGGCAACGTTTCAATTCTATAGTCTCCTCCCTTAGCATAGATCTCTGGCTGGAGCGCTTCAACCAATTGAGCCGCCGTTGGCTCAGAAAATAACACAACTCCATCAACCGACTTGAGGGCGGCTAGCACTTCTGCCCGTTGCAGTTCGGGTACGATCGGTCTAGCGGGTGCCCCGTCAGCTTGAGGTTTAATGGTTTGCACCGAGCGATCGCTGTTTAACCCCACGATCAGCGATCGTCCGAGCAGTTTTGCAGCTTGCAAATATCGAACGTGTCCGGCGTGGAGCAGATCAAAACAGCCGTTTGTAAACACCAGCGGTCGCCATTTTTGGGGATCGGTGGCGATCGTCTGCTTCAGTGCGCTCAAACTATAAATACCAGACCGATTCTCCATCTCACTTTTTATCCTCTAATTCTCAGCGGCTTCTTGAGAAGACGGGTCGATCGGGAGGCGATAGCCCTGCTCAAACGCAAACCGAACTAATTGCGATCGGTTTTCTAACTGAAGCTTGCTGAGAATATTACTAAGATGAGTTTGCACTGTGCGGGGGCTAACAAACAAGTGATCGCCAATTTGCTTATTGGTGTAGCCTTGAATTACTTCCCAAAAAACCTTCTCTTCAGCAGGCGTTAGCGGTAAGGGAGTCGGAGTGGGAGCTTGGGCAGGAATGCTCTTAGACTGCTGCATCAAACGCACGATTTCGGAGTGCATTCGACGAGATCGTTCTAGCTGCGCCTCAATTTTTGCCAGCAGTTCTTTAGGTTCAAATGGCTTAATGAGATAGTCATCTGCCCCGATCGAATGCCCTTGAACCCGATCTTCGATATCACTTTTGCTTGACAAAAAGATAAACGGCACTAGCTGCCCCGATCGAGTCGCTCTGAGCCGCCGACAAAATTCATAGCCATCCATCTCAGGCATCAGCACATCAGAAACGATCAGATCGGCGGGATCTTGCTCGAAAATCTTAAAGGCTTCCACCCCAGACGCAGCATCTTGAACGAGATATCTGCGTTTTTCTAAATATCGAGTCAGTGCTGTCCGTAGGGTTGTATCATCGTCAACTACAAGAATTTTCTTCATTCACGTCTCCAAGCGGTCAATTAAGCCGCCCTTAACTTGCTCCGAGCGATCGTCAGCAGAAATTTACACAAAACTATCCAATGAGACGAGGTGAACTCTCGATCAAAACCCGTTCTTGCCACTTCATCGTATTTTAGAATTCCTTGATACTGCTTGTTTCTACTGAATTTAGTATCAAGAGTTGATGAAGAAATACTCGCTAAACGGTCTATCAGGCTTCACAAAATTCTGGTAGCCTACCAAAACGGTGCCGATCGCCTCATTGAAGGCAAGCCTGACTCTCATCAATGAGGGTTTGAATGGGGATCACCCCTAAGACGTTGGTAACCGACTCTCTCACTAAAAATTTATGTACGAAAAAATCACTCCTCCGACCACAGGTGCAGCCATTACCTTTAAAAAGGGTGAACCGATCGTTCCTGATTACCCGATTATTCCATTTATTCGAGGCGACGGCACGGGGATCGATTTGTGGCCTGCCTCTGAGAAGGTGTTTGATGCTGCGGTTCAGTCTGCCTATGGCGATCGGCGCAAGATCACCTGGTTTAAGGTTTACGCAGGCGATGAAGCGTGTGAGCGGTACGGCACTTATCAATATCTGCCAGAAGATACGCTAGCCGCGATTCGAGAGTTTGGGGTCGCGATTAAGGGCCCGTTGACGACTCCGATCGGCGGTGGCATTCGATCGCTGAATGTGGCCTTACGTCAAATTTTTGACCTCTACGCTTGCGTTCGTCCCTGCAAATATTACAGGGGCACACCGTCTCCTCACAAAACTCCAGAGAAGCTAGATGTAATTATCTATCGTGAGAATACGGAGGATATTTATTTGGGGATCGAGTGGAAACAGGGCAGTGAGATGGGTGATCGCTTGATCAAACTTCTCAACGAAGATCTGATCCCCAATACGCCCGAACATGGCAAAAAGCAGATTCCGCTCGATTCTGGAATTGGCATCAAACCGATTAGCAAAAAGGGATCTCAGCGATTGATTCGTCGGGCGATGCAGCACGCTCTGCGGCTACCTAAGAATAAGCAAATGGTGACGCTCGTTCACAAGGGCAACATCATGAAATATACCGAAGGCGCGTTTCGAGACTGGGGCTATGAGTTGGCGATCGACGAGTTTCGAGCCGAGTGCGTGACTGAGCGCGAATCCTGGATTCTTGGCAACAAAGAGAAAAATTCAGATCTTTCTCTCGAAGAAAACGCTCGTCAGATTGATCCCGGTTATGATTCTCTGACCTCTGAGAAGCAAGCCGCGATCTGCGAAGAAGTCAAATCGGTCTTAGATGCGATTTGGGAAACTCACGGATCGGGGCAATGGCGCGAGAAAGTGATGGTCAACGATCGCATCGCTGACAGCATTTTTCAGCAGATTCAAACGCGCCCTGACGAATATTCAATTTTGGCGACGATGAATCTCAACGGCGATTATTTATCCGATGCGGCGGCAGCGATCGTAGGCGGTTTGGGCATGGGTCCCGGTGCCAATATCGGCGATTCGTCTGCGATCTTTGAAGCGACTCACGGCACCGCACCTAAACACGCAGGACTAGATCGCGTCAATCCTGGTTCTGTGATTCTCTCTGGCGTAATGATGCTGGAGTTTATGGGCTGGCAAGAAGCGGCAGATTTGATTAAGAAAGGGTTGAGCGCGGCGATCGCTAATGGTGAAGTTACTTACGATTTAGCCCGGATGATGGAGCCGCCTGTTGAGCCATTGAAGTGTTCTGAGTTTGCAGATGCGATCATCAGCCATTTCTAGACTTACGCGATGTGCAACTAATTCGCCCTCATTCCAACCCTTCTCCCCAAGGAGAAGGGCTTTCGGACAATTCTGGTTCCCTCTTCCCCAGGAGAGGGCTAGGGTGAGGGCAGTCTTAGCAAGCGTTTCAGAAAAGTCGCACATTGCCTAGACTTGTAGGGACGTTCTATAGAATGTCCTTACGCCATACGACTAGCTGAATGGCTCTAGCTGATCGACTCGCAGCCAGATATTAGGAGTTGGGACGATGCCAAACTTGACAAAAGCGAAATCACCTTTTAGATCAATCACTTCGCCCTTGGTGTCAAAAATATAGCTGGGAAATCGAGAATCGCTTGCTTTGGCTTCCAGGCTGTTCTCTAGCTTTTCTCGCACCGCCCGAACCAAGTCACCTTTCTTGACTGCCATAGCCTACCTCGAAATTACTTTACTTAACATCTTAATGAGTTTAGAGCCTCTATTTCAGCCGATTTTGGGCAGACTTCATTAGTTTTTGCGCGTCTGAGTATTGGGTTGTGCCCGGTTTCACTCTGGCGAGTTCATCAATAATCTGTTGTAACTGAATGACAACACGACCTCTATCTGTGCCTTGCGGGTTATTGGTTGTCTCCGATAACAGCCGATTGGTTAACTGTTGAGCTTTTTCAAAGGCTTGCATTGACTCTTCTTCAGCCTTTGACCGCACCTTAACTGCACCCAAAGCTTTCTGATAGCTGACGAGTTGGGTCTGTGCTTGCACATAGTCTGGATCGCTGACCGTGATTTCGTCTACGCGATCGATCGCCGTCTCCCACAGCTTCTGAATCTCGGCTAACTCTGCCAAAGAATGAGGTGGGTTCCGTGCGGATTTATTCGCTTCAGCAGCAAACTGTTTAGCGACGGTGATCAGACTTCCAGTTCGAGTATTGTCTTTGGTAAAGCCGACCACTTGTTGAAAATCTCGCTCATAGGCTTGGAGCTTACCTTGTGCCATTCGCCCCGCTAGCGTTTTTGAGGGGATTTCTTGCATCGTGTCGATCGCAGCTTGCCACTGCTCGATCGCTTTACTCTGCCCCGGTTGGTCGGTTGCTTGACGATAAGCTTGTTGGGCTTCAGCGATCGCCTGACCTGCCTGTTCTATCTGTGTACGAGCGTTGTCTTCTTGAAATAGAGTCGCTTCCATGCGGGCAACCTCGGCGCGTGCCGCCCGAAACTCATCGATCGTAAAGTTCCAGCCACAGTGAAACAGGCTGCAATATTGACTCGGATAATAGCCCACAAACCAGACTGGCAAGGCATCCAGGTTTTTTTGCGCAGCTTTTGCTTTGGTTTTGCCTAACTCAAAATCTGCCGGAGCCGTGGCTTGATTAATCAGTTGATCAGCTTGCTCAACGTTGATGATCGCCTGCCGATAGTTTTGATCCATGCTAATAAAACTGGGTATCAGCAATATTGGTGCCGATTTAGCCACTGCCCAGCGAAGTGGAGGAAAAGGTAAATTGAGTACCCAGACTCCACCTGTTAGGGCAATGAGGGCGATCGTGGAATATTTGATGGCTCCCCAGGGAAATGAGGGGTGATCAGGCGAACGGGGCATAGCATAAAAACTGAAACGACTACTCTCTCAAAGATGCCCCAAGCAAGCTAAATACTTAAAAAGGACGCTCGATCGAGCGTCCTTTTTATACGAACTGTAAATTAGGATCAAGTCTGGCAGTGATTTGCCTAAAATTCTTTGGGGTTGACGCTCGCCAAATCACAAGCAAAGTCGCTATGACATCACCTCTGATTCAGCAAGCGTCAGCACAACCAGGCTAAATGCCTGAGCTGTCTTGAAGTTCAGCCAATTAAACATCTTGAGGCAGACGTTAAATTTTAGGAGTTGGTAGTTTGGGTTGCTAGAAGCTGCTTGAGCTTCTCAAGGTCTTGCGCCCAACGAGGATCAGGCTGAATCGAGTCAGGATCGGACGAAGTAGCTGTGGTCGTGCTGCGTGTCTTATTAGTGGCGTTACTGCTTCCACCCTTGCGTCGAGCGCCACTTGATGGAGCCGCACTAACCGGAGTGGGTGCGCTACCTTCAGGCTTGTCTTCTGTTTCCTTCGTGCGAGGCAGTGCCTTCTCGATTTTGATGGCGTTGTCTTTGATCTGCAACCCATTGAATTTTTCGATCAACTGATCGGCTAACTCATCGGTTTTAACCGTGACAAACCCAAAACCGCGACACTTGCCCGTTTTGCGATCGGTGATCAGCTTGGCTGAGACGCCATCCCCCTCTTCTGCAAACACGGCTTCTAGCTCTTGCCGAGTTAAGTCTTCTGGCAAATTGCCAACATATAAACGAATGGACATAGTGAGAACCTCCAGACTTTGATCCTAATACACTTGCTTTGAGAACGTTTACCGGATGTGGGCTGAGGATGGGCTAAACCGACCTCTAAAAACTGCCAAATTCGCTTCCCTTGCCAACCGCAATCACTCAAGTAGGTTTCTTATTAAAAGAAGAACCTTTAAGTTTTTGTTAACTGCTGGAGGATTCAGACTAAATAGTAACTGTCTCCCCAGGATGTTTATGCCATTCTTAAAGGTACCATGCCCATCAGCGCTGAACTTCACCCGTATCAGATTTCCATCTCTAGTTTGATCCCCCCTTTTAAGACTGAAGTGATCGCTCAAATTTTCTCTGTCTAAATGCACATAAAAAACCAGCCATCGAAGTGCGATCGGCTGGTTAAGCTTGCTGTGTTGGGAGGAGAAATAACGGATGCCGAGACACTTTAGCCACATTAATCATGAGAGATGGGACTGAACCCGGAATCATCAAACTCCTGTGAAGAAATGTAACACTACACCCTAGCAAGTGCAACTCTTCTTCATAAAAAGGTCGGTACTTTCTAGATAATTAAGAAAAGTCCGAAGAGAATGGCAGTGCCAGCGAGAATCGTAGACCAGATCTGATGTCCGCTGCGACTGATGCGACTTCCCGATCGCAAGGTGTCCAAATCGATCCAGGGAGTTGCCCCACGCCGAAACCAGCCTGTAATTAGCACCGTCTGCCCGATCAGCTCGACGGGGCGGGTGGGTTGGGGAAGCAGATTTCCGACTGCACCGAGCTGAGAACTGTAGTGCAGCTTAATCAAGCCTTTCGGAGTTTGCAAAAGCAAATCTTGCCCTAACCCGTTGGCGATGCCAGTGCGTCCTAGCAGGGTGCCTTCTAGGCGAATGGGGGAGCTGACGATCGGCAACGCATCCGGTTTTTTCATCAAGGTTGAGAGCCGTGACAGATCCTCTGATGCGGTGAGCGGTTCTGACTCGCTGAGTGAACGTGCGGACGATCGCGTCTCCAAGTGCTTGAGTTCTGGAAAGAAGGCATTGAAGCGAAGAAAGATTCCCAGCCCTAAGCCGATCATCATAAAACCCGCAAACAGGTTATAGTCGCTCGCTAACCAAGAGATTTGCTGCACGCCAAATCGGTAAGCAATCTGAGCCGCAAACCATAGAATCTGAGCGACAAGATAACCTGCCGCTAGCCCAAAAAATGGCGCACCTTGCAGCAAAAACGATCGGGGGTTTCGATTAAACGATTCAGACGGTTCAATGTCTAATTCTGGTTCTAGCTGCTCGTGCCGTGCATAGTGGGTGAGGCGTTGCAGTCGCTCACCCATTAAAGGATGGGA
>JAYVFW010000228.1:0-13901 GCA_043772715.1 Phormidesmis sp.
TGAGTGCGATCTCGTCAACGTTGGACAAATCGAGGAATCGGATCGGCACCTGCAATGCTTGAGAGAGAGATGAGAGCGCGGGATGTCCCATTTCATTAGTTGGAGCAAAAATTCCTGCCACGGACGCGATCGCTAAATCGGATTCCTCAAGAATTTGCTGCACAGATTCGATCGCTGAATCGTCAGACAGATTGCTAACCGCGATCGCCAAGGTTGCCGGATGATAGATTAACCGATCGGATGCTGGATGTCCTTTACGTTCGGTGATTTGTAGGGCGAGTGGTGCGTCAAGTGCGATCGGCAGTTTGCTTTTACTCAGCCAAGGCGCGTTACCTTCGAGCCGAACTGTTGACCCTGCCAGCAAATCTGAGATGAACGTTTTCGCATCGTCTGGATTTGCCAACTGATAGCCCGATGGCGGATTGAGCAATGTTGTGCGAAACCGAATATCGCCTGTCGTCGTGATCGCAGGCTGCACATTGAGGACGGCTGCGATTTGCCGCGCTAAGTCATTTACACCGTGCAATCCTCCTAAAAGCGGCACCACAGCGCTGCCATCTTCAGCAACGGCTAAGACGGGCGGCTCATAGCGTTTGTCGGAGAGTAGAGGCGCGATCGTACGAATCAAAATTCCCGCCGCACACAGTCCGACAATTGGCGTTCCGGCGGCGAACAATTCTCGCAAGGTCGCTCCAAAATCGGTGAATGAGACATCGACCTCAGTTGTGCGACCCGCCAATCCATAAAGCGTCGCGTTGGGCAAAACGCTCATTAACCGTCGAGCCACCGCAACGCTCGTTTGTCCCAATACAACAACAGCAGGAGTCTTCATGTCACGGAAGTTTGAAGACTAGGAATCATAATCAACGCCCAGTATGGAACGTCAGCCGCATCGATATCCGCGATCGGAACAATGCGCTGATTGGGCATCGTGGCGCGTTCGATATAAAGCGATCGTGACAGCAGCCCCAACTCAGACAAAACGTCTCGAACTTTGCTGAAATGTCTGCCTAGTTTAATAATCACCGCCGCATCTGCAACGGCAAGGCGATCGCGCAGGATATCGGCGTCGAGAGTAGCTGGCATAATCGATAACACATCGTTGCGGTAAGTGAGCGGCACTCCCAATGCGGACGCACTCGCCATCGTCGAAGAGATACCCGGTACAACCTCAGTATGAAACTTTGAAGATAAGCGATTGAAGAGATACATAAACGAGCCATACAAAAAGGGTTCTCCCTCACACAGCACGGCGACATCTCGTCCGGCACTTAAATGTTCAGTTAGTTTTTGGGCGGCGATATCATAGGCGGGTTGAGACGATCGCACCGGGCTAAACGGCAACGGCATCGGCACTTCAATTTGCTCAGGGCGCAAAAAATCTGCCACGATCGCCCGTGCCAAAACTTTGCCATTTTCCATCGTGGGATAGGCGATCACAGGCACCGATCGCAAGATTCGATAAGCTTTCAGCGTCAACAATTCTGGGTCGCCTGGTCCGATTCCTAACCCATATAACCGACCCGTTTCGTGTGTCATAATTCATCCTCTTTTGCTAACGCATTCACTGCCGCAGATGCCATTGCACTGCCGCCTCGTCGCCCCTGCAAGGCGATAAACGGCACTCCTCGACTGTTGGCGGCTAGCGCTGCTTTTGACTCTGCTGCCCCAATAAACCCCACCGGAAATCCCAGAATCAGCGCGGGTTTCGGCACGCCTTCATCCAAGAGTTCTAATAGTCGAAACAGAGCCGTTGGTGCATTGCCGATCGCCACGATCGCTCCTTCTAAGTGGTCACGCCACAGTTCTAGCGCGGCTGCCGATCGTGTGGTTGCCATCTGTTCTGCTAGCTTTGGCGTATCGGTGTGTTGAAGGGTGCAGATCACCGCATTATCAGCCGGAAGCCGTTTACGAGTCACGCCTTCTGCCACCATCCGAGCATCACAGAGAATTGAAGCTCCTGCAATTAGGGCATTTCGTCCAGCAGTAGCGGCTCCGGGTGAGGCAGATAAATCTGACACAATATCGGTCATGCCGCAGCTATGAATCAGACGCACGGCAACCCGTTCTAAATCAGGTGGCAAGCTTGATAAGTTTGCCTCTGAGCGAATCGTGGCAAAGGATTGACGATAGATTTCGGTTCCGTCTTGGATGTAGTCAATCATGATCGTCAACCTGTTATCGAATGCGATGCAAGATACTGATTATTTTTTGAGTTAAACCATTGCCGTAATCGATCAACCGAGTGTCGATCTACAAACATCCTAAACGATTCACCTAGCATTCGCTGCTGTTGATAGATTTGTAACATCTGCTTGATTAAAGGTGTTATCTCTGATGCACTCGCCGATCGGATTCGCCGCCCAAACGATGATTCTCTCGTGCCCACATAAACGTCATAACCTGCGATCGTCGATCCCGCTTCCATCTCAATTCCTACCAGCGCAATGTCACTAGGAGTTTGTTGAGCGCAAGACTTTTCACACCCACTAAAGTGAATATTCAACGGTTGATCTAAATGGGCGGTTAATTCCACCAACATCAGCGCCTGAGTTTGAGTATCCGTCAGCCCTGACGCGCATCCAGTTCGACCCGAACAAGCGACTAATGCGCTATCGAAGCAAGTTGTTGACGTGTGGAATCCTAGATCAGCGATCGCCCCTTCTAAACCACCTAAGTGATCGTCAGAAACATCAGGAAGCAAAATCGTTTGCCACGGAGTCAGGCACAATTTACCACTGCCGTAATGCGTTAACTTGACTAAATCCCTTAATTGCCAAGATTCCACACGACCCAACGGCAAAGCAATTCCAACATAGGATAAACCTGTTTGACGTTGTGGATGAATGCCGAGATGGTGGTAAGACTGAGGGGACGATCGCAGCAAACTGGCTTCTCGTCGCAGCGAAAACCCTAACGAATGTTCCACTCGTCCTAAACAATGTTCGATACCCCAATTCGATAGAAGATCACGAAACCGAGGCTTACGACCTTTACCAGAATCATAGTCTTGAGTGTAGTCAAGATACACTTGAGTTAACGCAGCGATGAATGCTAAACATTGATCTTGTGAGATGAAAACACCAACGTCTCCAGAATTGTGTGCCTCCACATTCAAACACACCCGGAACCCAATCTCTGAAGACGATTGTTTATGAGCGACTAATGTAATATCGTTGCGACGATCGCGCACCGAAACCAATTCTCCTCCATCAAAGCAAACGCTAAATTTAGCAGATAGAGCCGCCCACTCAGGATGAGTTTGAATCGTATCGTCTAACGCTTTCACTAACGGGCGAGTATCGATTAACATCTGTGAATCAATGCCAGCCGTCGGACTCGCCATAATATTGCGAATCGGATCAAGGCTAACAGTTTGCGCCGCTAACCCTAATTGCTGCAAATGCTCAAAACCATCAGGCGAAATCGGCGTGTGAATCTCTCTAATCTGCACGTTTGCCCGATTCGTCACCTGCACATAGCCTGCTCCAGAATTATCAGCGAGATCGGCGATCGCATCACACTGCCGATCAGTGAGAATTCCGCCCGGAATCCGCATTCGAGCCAGCATTCCATCTTGGGCAGACGAACCATAAAACAAACCCGGACAAGTCGGCAAAGACAGCAATCGATCAGTCTCCTCCCCGTGCGACGCAGGGAATCAAGGGTAATTTGGTCTTGAGGTGACCTTTCTAGAATCGGCATTCTGGCTTTCACAGTTGCGGCACAGCGTCGGAATCACACCGAACTTTCCCAACTCTAGATCTAAGCACACTACCATACACCACTGATCCGCTTTTTTGAATACTCACCTTTCTTAATAGAATCTAAAACCCTGTACGATCGTTCAATCATCGTAGAACGAGATTAGAAATGCAGACGTGGCTCTCAGTGATCGGCATCGGTGAAGACGGAATTGCGGGACTGAGCCAGATCGCTCGATCGCTGCTCGATCGGGCTGAAGTCTTAGTTGGCGGCACTCGTCACCTTGCCATGCTGCCCCAAGACGATCGGCGAGAAAAACTTGCCTGGAGTTCTCCGCTAGAAGCAACCGTTGATGAAATCATACGTCGTCGAGGACAGGCTGTTTGTGTCTTGGCAAGTGGCGATCCCATGTGTCATGGAGTTGGCGTAACGCTGACTCGCCGCATTCCCATTTCAGAGATGATCATCGTCCCTGCGCCTTCTGCGTTTAGTCTTGCCTGTGCCCGGTTGGGCTGGTCGCTGGCAGAGGTTGAAACGTTTAGCCTTACCAATCGTCCGGTTTCTACGATCGCCACTGCCCTCTCTCCCGATGCCCGTTTGTTAATTCTCAGCGCCAATAAAACCACTCCTCATCACGTTGCAGAACTGCTGACTCAACGCGGATTTGGTCGCAGCAAAATCACCATCCTAGAACATATGGGAGGCATCCAGGAACGCCAGACCGAAGCTACTGCTAACACCTGGGACATCCAAAATTTGTCAGATCTCAACACGTTGGCGATCGTGTGCCGTGCCGATCCGGGTACGGTTCCGCTGTCTCGCACCGTGGGTTTACCCGATGACGCTTATCACCACGACGGACAACTGACTAAGCGCGAAGTGCGATCGATTACTTTATCCACGCTCGCGCCTTTGCCCGGAGAGTTGCTTTGGGATGTCGGGGCTGGCTGTGGCTCGATCGCCATTGAGTGGTTACGGAGCCATTCTCGCTGTCGCGCGATCGCCATTGAGCGGCACCCTACGCGCCTGCAATATATCGCAGATAACGCCTCGGCTCTGGGCGTTCCCCATCTTAAAATTGTTGCCGGAGATGCGCCTACCGTTTTGCAAGATTTGCCGCAACCCGATGCGATTTTTATCGGTGGCGGGGCGACTGCCGATCGTCTCCTCGAACTCTGCTGGAGTGCCCTGCGTCCGGGTGGTCGATTAGTGGTCAATGCGGTGACGATCGAGAGTGAACAGATTGTTTTGCAATCTCAGCGTTTATATGGGGGTGATTTGATTCGCATTGGCATTCAAAGGGCAGACGCGATCGGGTCGTTCCTAGGCTGGAAACCTCTAATCCCAGTGACTCAATGGAAGTCCGTTAAACCTTTGACGGCTTGAAGAGTGAACCCGAAAATTGATTCGAGCGTTGGACGGGTTTTTACGATTTGAGGCATACTTCAAACATCTTCTGAGAAGCGTAGAAGCAGACATTAAACTCTAGAAAATTTGTACGGCCCAGTAGTAACCTAACTACGGCGCGAACGCCGATCGAATTGGTCTAAAGTGTTGCGATAAATATTTCACACTTGCTTTCTTAGCCGAATGCTTCAGTAAGGTTTAAGTTTCCTACTTGTAGTTTTTCGGTTCGTGGATAGAGATCGACGCAATCAAGGCACCGAGCGCAGCGAAGCCAGCCCAGTTTCCAGCGCAGCTTTTAATCCACCTACCATAGCAAACAGTGCGTATTTTTCTGAACTACCTAGAGTCGCTGCGATCGCATTTGCTCATGCGGTTGACACAGCAACCAAGATTGCCAGTCCTAATGCACATCCAATCTGCTGAGATGGACTTAAAAGTCCAGAGGCTAAACCCTGGTCACTATCTTGAGCACCAGATGTCGCAGCGATCATTGTAGTGACTCCGACCCCAATACTACCAAACCCGACAACCACAGTTCCTAAAAGCAAATCTCGGACAAAATTACCTTAGATGTCAAAAAAATTGCTAGCCTGACTATGCTGGTACTGAAATAATAGTGCTTGAGGTCAACCCATGAGTTTAAAAATACGCCCGGCTTACCTCTGGGTGTCTCTACTAAGCTGTAGCTTCATTTTACTTAGCTCGACTCGATTCATTGCGGTCGCTTTACCCGCCTCCGACTCGGCACCTGCCGCCTCGGTAAAACTGGCGCAATTTAACCTCAACCTCCCTAGTATTGGGATTCCAAGAGTCCCCTCCATTGAAGAAGTGCTTAAGGGCGCGATCGCCGATCAAATTACCCAATCGCTGGGTCGCACCCTTCAAACCGAATCCCCGATCGTATCTAGCGCCCAAAACGTTTTTCCCACCGTTGCCACGCTTTCTGGCAAACCCTTCCGTGCAGGTGGCGATCTGCGCTCGATCTGGCAGCAAATTCGCACTAGCCGCGATGGGTCTGTTTTACTGACTCCAGGTGACTATGCGATTCCAGTTAGCGTATTTTGCATGAAACACGCCGCCTCCAGTCCTCCAGGACATCGGTATCTGCTAGCTCCGCTCAAAGGCAAACTAGCAGACGTAATTGCTGCCTTAAACTCTCGAACAGTCGGGTCAAACATACCTCATTCGCAGTTGCAAGTGCTGTCGTGGAATTTGCAGGCAGGCATGAAGTATGAAGAAATGACACCAGAACTGCGGGCGATCGTTGATCGAGTGCTGCCAGAGTTTAAACCCCGCCTTACCCGCAGCTTTCTAGAACAAATTGAGACCAGTTGGAGTCAACTTTCTAGCACTGTCCCAGGATTGCCATCAATGGATTCTAGCCTCAACCGCTTAGGCGACGTAGGCAAAACTGTTGTCACCATTAAGCAAACCCGCGAGACGCTGTTGCGCTACGGCAATAACTACGAGTTGCTATCGCGTGCCCTTGTGACCCAGGATGCCCGCGCTACAGTGGGCGACACCCCTTGGAGTCGCATCAGCGATCGCGTTTATGCCCGCATGGTGACACAAGGCGATTATAGTAGCCCTGCCGAACTGCAAATGCGCGTTGTCCCTGCCGCCAATAGCGCAGGTGCGGCTCCGTTTCAGGTTGCTTCTAGTCAAGGACTGGTGAGCAGCCAACTCGCCGCCTCCCCCGTCCCGGTCAACCTCACAAACCTCGTTGCTGATCCCCAAAACGCAGGGATTCAGCCGCTTTCGATGTCGCCCCAGCCACCCAAACCAGATGAAGATGAGGACGAGAGCGGGTCTGGCACGCTGGAACTTAAGGGAGAAGGCTACACTGGCCCTCAATCGCCGCCGCAGGGTTTTCCTCAGGTGTAGCGCCAAGGACTGTGAATTAAATGAGACCTAGATTTGCCCTCACCCCAACTCTCTCCCCAAGGAGAGGGAGTAAGAGCCTGGTTCTCCTTCTCCTGGGGGAGAAGGGTTAGGCGAGGGCTTCGCCCCACTTCGTGAGGAGGGCAAGCCCAGACCGTGCAGTTGTCGGAGTTATTTAATCCACGATCCTAAGGGAACTTTGCGCTCTGAGTTTCGCCGTGCTTAGTGCTGATGTCATATTTTTCGTGGTTTGCATCCAGAGTAGCTTGGGCTTGTTGCTGCACCTTCTTAGCCGACTCTAACAACGCTGGGCAAGAAGATGCCTCTGGCAACGCTTTGAATTTCGCCAACAAATCTTTACCTGCATCAATGCTTAACTGCTGATGACCGTCTTCGTGGATTTGCACCTTGGTCAGAAAAGCTGCCCACTTGGCGACGAGGGCTGGATCAGCGCCCGCAGGCGGCACCCACTGCGGCATAATAAACTGGGTTGTGACTGTGACTTTCACGGTCTTGAGCTTGCAGCTTTTGCCTTTCTTGCCGCCAGAAGTGAAGTTAGCGAAGGGGTTAGAAACCGTTTTGGCATCAAAGCGGCGATTTTCTTTAGGGCTGAAGGGGCCTAGTTGGTTCATTTGCGATCGCAGATCAGCAGCCGTTGACCCTTTAATCACATAAGGGGCTTTAGTCGGCGCTAACACTACTAAATCTGGATCGTCTGCCCGCGCCATCGCCCCAAAACCAAGGCAAGCCGGAACTAAGCAAAGGGCGATCGCGATTACGGATTGAGTAGACATGAGTTCTGCTGCTGTGAGTCAGTATCTATTGCTTTATCAAAGCACACTTAAACTAGGACAATAGCCCAAAGACGGATTTAATGCAAAATTCTCACCCGATCGAGGAGTTAACAATTCATAAGTATGTCAACTTGTTGACTCGACTATGATAACGCCTCGGCGCTGGGCGTTCCCCATCTTAAAATCGTCGCTGGAGATGCCCCTACCGTTTTGCAAAGTCTGCCGCAACCCGATGCTATTTTTATCGGCGGCGGGGTAACTGCCGATCGCCTCCTCGAACTCTGCTGGAGTGCCCTGCGTCCGGGTGGTCGGTTAGTGGTCAATGCAGTGACGATCGGGAGTGAGCAAATTGTTTTGCACTATCACCGTTTATATGGAGGTGATTTGATTCGCATTGGCATTCAGCGAACAGACGCGATCGGGTCGTTTTTAGGCTGGAAACCTCTAATCCCAGTGACTCAATGGAAGGCGATTAAGTGGGTTGACCCAATGCTCCGCCCTCAGTAAATGAGCGAAATTAAACATCGAGAAAACCTTAGCATTGCTTCAAGCACATTCGCACTAGTGCATCGCTTCACGCACCCACTCCGGTGACGGCTTTCGCTGCGATTTTACACAGTCCTGCAAATATAAATTAATCAAGCTTTGATAAGAAATGCCTGTTTCCTCAGCTAAACCCTTAAAGTATTCCACCACTTCCTCTTCAAGCCGAATGGTCACTTGCTTCTTAAGCTTCTTGATATATGGATTTTTAACGGACTGAGAGAAATCATACTCGTCTTTCATAAAAGAAAACTCTGATATTGTTGCTGCTCTCGTTTATTTGCCCTACGAGCCGAGAAAATACGAATGGTTTCTTCATCTTCTTTGTAGATATGGCAAACTACTAGCAAAGATAGCGATTCGCTTATGCCCAGCAGTACGTATCGATCCTCCTCCGAAGAATGCTCTGCGTCATAAAGCAAACGTGCATTTTCGTCATAAAAGACGGTTTCTGCCTCGTTAAACGAGATGCCATGCTTTTCTTCGTTAGATTTCGCTTTTCGCTCATCCCACTCAAATCTCAATTCACCCGTACCTACAGTGTAACGACAATGTATGTCATCATCTACGATCGCTTAAAGCAATTTTGTTTAGGATTTGAGCCATTTATCAGGTGATCAGTTGACCTTCTCTAGTGAGTTTGAGTGTTCGCCCTCGCCATTCAACTCGATCGCCAACCAACCCATAGCACCACAGCACAAATCGCAGCAGATCACTTAAAGGCACGAGCCAAAAAAGTTTTTTGACCACCGGATCGTTCAACACCTTAACGCCAACCATCCAGGCGAGTGCAAGCCTGAATAGCCATGTAATCCCCAACATCAACCAGCCTAATTGAGACGCTTGTAGGGTGAACAAGCCCAACAAACTCGCCACCGTACCAAAGGTGAAGATCTGCCCTACATAACCCCAAGGTTGGCAGACTCGAATCCCCCGATTCCAGCGAGTCTGATGCTGAATTAACTCGACAAACCCTTGAGTATCTAATTGGTGATCGACAACATAGTGAGACAACACCACTTGATAGCCTACATCAGAGGGCATTCGTCCCAAGTGAAAGTCATCGTGTAGGTAGTTAGCAACTGACTCAAACCCGCCGATCGCCTCTAAAACAGAGTTGCGAATCACGATCGTGGCACCAATGCCAAAGTTCATGCCCGCTAGTTTTCGAGACACTAGTGTAGTTGGCGCTAGCTCAGTTGAAATGCCTAATGCTTCAAAATCGGCGACCCATCCCTGAACAACTGAACGATACATACAAGTTACGACCCCCACTGTTGGATCACACAAGGGCTGCACAACTGTCATTAAATAATCTGAACCGACTTGAATATCACTGTCTGAAATCAGCAAAATTGGGTGAATGGCTTCGGTTTGAGCGTTGGCTAAGTTGCTAATTTTTAGATTAGTCCCAATGGTGCGATCGCTGATCACTAAGCAAGTTTTGACTGCCGGAAAGTCATGAATAATTTGTTTCACCACTGCCACAACCGGGTCGAGCGGATCTTGTACGCCAAAAATAACCTGATAATCGGGATAGTCTTGACGACAAAATGAAGCGAGATTTTCGTAGATATTGTTGTCTAATCCACACAGCGGTTTAAGAATGCTGACGGGCGAATGAAACTCAGGCGTAACCTGCTGCGGTTGTGATAAGAAATCGATCGCTGAATAAACGCCCAGGCAATAATAAAAAATTGCCACCAAACAAAACAGCAACGGGATCAAGCGAACATAGTCGCTATCTGCTAAATGAAAAACTGATAGCATTAACGGGCAGCCGCTCCTAGTTGAGAATAGTTGGTTAACTCAAACCCCTGATGGCGAATCACTGCCCGCACTCGATCGCTAATCAGGGCATCGCGTTCGGCTTCACCTAAGCCATAAGACTCGTTTGCGGACTCTCCAACAATCGCAACGGCTGGGTGAGAATAAATCTCTACCCGGTTTGAGTGAATGTGAGGAATCAGTTTTAGCAGATAGTCTTCTGTCATTCGACCACTGTTGAGCAGTCCATATACGCGATCGACAAACTGAATGTTGCGTGACCGTAGCACAGATTCTCCATATCGACGTAGCCCAGCATAAACGATCGAAAGCAGCAATTTTGTCAGCAGATCAGAGCGATCGGCCCTAAGAGCGACAGAAAGATCTTCAAGCGGGAGCCGCACAAATTTAATGTTAAACTCGTCGGCTAAATTAGCCAAATGGTGCAACACGACAGGCTGTAAATGCACATGAACGTGCCCATCGACATGAGAAAGCGGCAGCCCAGTTTGGCGAAATTTTTCTAACTGTGCCCGCATCTCCAGCGGAATTTCGCGCCGTGCGGCAGTGCTGAAGTGATAATAAATGCCAGCTTTTTCGGGCTGATTTGAGAAGTTGCCTTGAGCATCGACCAGGTGAGGAATTTGGCTTGGTGAGAGTTGCGATCGTCCGCACGCCAAAACGAGATGTAGCCCAACGGCTAGTTGAGGGCGGACTTTTGCCAACATCACGGCTTCCTCAAACGCATCACCTGTCACCATTAAGCTAGTGCTAGTGAGAACGCCGCGATCGTGCGCTTCAATGATGGCTTGATTGACTCCAGACGAAAACCCAAAATCGTCACCATTGATAATTAATTGACGGTGCGATCGTGGTGGTTCCGATTTGTTGAGTTGATTCCCATTCAATTTTTGTGTGTCCTTTGTTCAACTAATCACTGACTTGACTTTCTCAGGCAGAGATGGGTAGGCAACCAGTTCACCCTTTCTCGTCAGCTTAAACTGGTGGTCGCGCCACTTAATGGTGTTACCAATAAAACCATAGCACCACAAAATAAAACTGATTAAATCGCGCAGTGGCACAAGCCAAAGCATTTTTTCTGCAACCGGATCGCGAATGCTTTTAACCCCAATAAACCAGGCCATCGCTAATCGCATTGTCCAAGTAATAATTAAAATAATCCAACCAAAAAGCGATCCGGCTGTGATTAGCAAAAACGAGAGACTCGCAACCGTGCCGTAGGTAAAAATTAATCCTAAATATCCCCAGGGGCGCGAAGCTCGGATGCCTACCATCCAGCGTAGTTGACGCTGCAAAGCACCCGCAAATGTGGTGGTCGCCATCACATGATCAATGATCTGATGAGACAGCACCCCTTCATATCCGGCTTGAGTGGGCAAATAACCGAGTTGAAAGTCATCGGCTAAATAGTCAGCGATCGCTTCAAATCCCCCAATTTCTTCTAGCACCGATCTCCGCATCACGATCGTTTGACCCATTGCAAATTTCACGCCCTCTAACTGGTTGCTTACCAAAACCCCCGCCAGAAACTCAGTTGCCGAACTCAGCGCTTCTAACTCAGTCAACCAGCCTTCGGTGACCGATCGATAAAGACACGTCACAACCCCGACTTTTGGATTGTTGAGCGGTTGAACTACCTGTTGCAAATAGTTGGATTCAACATAGACATCACTGTCTGCCAGCAAAATGATTTCAGCGTGGGCTTTGGTCATCGCATTGGCAACGTTACTCACTTTGCGGTTAGTGCCAATTGTTCGATCGCTGACCACTAACTGAATGTCGATCGCCGGAAAGTCAGCAACAATCTGCTTGATCACGTCAATGCCAGCGTCAGCCCAATCATGTACGGCAAAAATGATTTGATAGTTGGGATAGTCTTGACCACAAAACGAAGCAAGATTTTTATAAGCATCGCGATCGCGACCACAAACAGGTTTGAGAATGCTAATCGACGGATGAAAATTAGGATCGATCGAATCGGTTTGAGAAAAAAATCTGTGCGCCGCATAAATTGCGTAGCCATAATAAGCGATCGCTGATAGGCACAAAAACAATGGGAGAAATAACAAATAATGCAAGGATTCAACAAGACGTGTCATGGCTGATGCAGCAAGTTTTTAGATTAGAATCGCGGCGTAAGGGCATGGCACTGCCGTGCCCATTGTCACTGCAAGTAACCGATATTATTTGACAGCCGCTTGATTACGACGTTCTTTCAGGTAAGAAAAGAACTCTCCGCCTTCTCGCAGTCGGCGCATCAGCATTTGGCGATCGCCCAACATTTCACGCACGATCGGCACAATTGCCTTAGGTCGAAAATAGAATCGACGATACATTTGCTCGACCGCATCTTCGATCTCTGCACTCGATAGATCGGGGTAGTGCAGCGTCGAGGTTTGAATGCCAGAATTGGCAACTAGCGCCTGATCGCTAAACCAACCGTTGGCGATCGCCTGTTGATAAAGCTCGGTGCCGGGATAAGGCGCAGCGATCGACACTTGAATCGTGTGCGGGCTGATTTCACAAGCAAAGCGAATGGTTTCTTCGATCGTGGCGCGGGTTTCGATCGGCAAACCGATGATGAACGTTCCGTGGACGGTGATCCCCAAGTCGCGACAGTGCTTCATAAACTGCCGTGCCGCCTCTAGTTTAATGCCCTTGTTGATGTTGTTTAAGATTTGCTGATTGCCTGACTCAAACCCGACTAGCAATAGGCGTAAGCCGTTATCTCGCAGTTGCTTCAGCGTGTCATAGTCCAAGTTAGCGCGAGCGTTGCAACTCCAGGTGAGTTTTAATCGCTTCATGTGTTCGCTAATGGCGATCGCGCGCTGTTTATCGATCGTAAAAGTGTCATCATCAAACATATATTCGCGAATGCGATCGCCAAAAATTGCTTTCGCTTCTGACAGTTCACGCCCTACCGCTTCGGGGCTTTTCGTGCGATATTGGTGTCCCCCGATCGTCTGGGGCCAAAGACAAAAGCTGCACTTGGCTGGGCAACCGCGCCCCGTGTAAAACGAGATGTAGGGATGCAGCAAATAGCCGATAAAATATTTTGTGATGTCTAAGTCACGCGCATAGGTTGGCAGAACGCTGGGCATGGCATCCCAATCGTGGATTAAATCACGATCGGGCGTGTGGTGGATAGTGCGATTGTGATCTCGGTAGCTCAAACCCTTAACTTGATCCCATGGCTCACCTGCTGCCAAATCTTTGCAGGTGTAGTCAAACTCATGGCGACAGACAAAATCAATCACTGGGTTATCACGCAGCGTTTGTTCTGGCAACACGGCGACGTGGGCACCAATTAAACCCACCTCGACTGCTGGATTTTGGGCTTTGAGCGCTTCAGCACACTCTACGTCATTGGCTAAAGAGGGGGTGCTAGTGTGCATGATCACCAATTCGTAGTCTTTGGCGATTTTCAGCACATCGTCTATGGTCTGACCGTGGGGTGGGGCATCGACTAGCTTGCTTCCTGGCACAAGGGCAGCGGGCTGTGCTAGCCATGTCGGATACCAAAATGAGGTAATCTCACGCTTTGCCTGATATCTCGACCCAGCGCCTCCATCAAACCCGTCAAAGGAGGGAGGGCTTAAAAACAGTGTCTTTTTCATCAATAACTATCCTGATGCTAGAAGTGGCTACCCTAACGGTTGCCACTAGACTATCTTTAAAGTGTTCTAAACAATACTCCGGACAAAATTTGAGCAGGTTTTAAGCCTCAAACCCTGATTCAACCGTGGACGGGATCTTATTATCAAAGTCAGAGGCAAAGCTAAC
>JAYVFW010000229.1:0-4503 GCA_043772715.1 Phormidesmis sp.
CTCGCTGGGACCCTTATGATTTAGCTAAAATGGGTCAAGCTTATGGGCTGAAGGTAGACTTCACCACACGCGCAAACTTATGGGATATTCGGAAAGCGATCGCAGAAGGTTATGCCTGCATTATTCACGGTTATTTCACAAGCTTTGGTCACATCATGGTCGTGCGAGGTTACGATCAAAGTGGCTTTTTTGTGAACGATCCGTTTGGTGAGTGGTTTGAATTGGGATATCGCACTGATCTGACAGGCGAGAATTTGCATTACTCGAACGAACTAATCAAAGCGAAATCTTCGCCTGAAGGTGAAAACTATTTGTGGCTACATCGAATCACGAAAGCATGACTATCTTTGCATTTCGCAGCTATTTTATCCTGTTTTCATGTTCACTATTTATACTAGAAGATAGTTCGTTTCACACACAATCAGCAGTGGGTGGCTTTGTTCATCCGCTTCTATTGATTGGCGGTATTCTTTTATGACTCATCGATCAGTGAGTCGTAGGATACCCCATAACAGCGTGATTGTTTTCATGACTGTTGCACCGTCCTCACGACCCCGAATCCTACCTCTTTCGGGACAGTTCAACTGAAGCTGATACCTTTCGTTATTTAGGGATCGAGAGACATGACAGAGTTTTCTAAAAACGGGACAAACAAATCGAATAAAATAGTTCCCTTTAACAGAGACATTGCGCTTAATCATAATCTTGAATTTAATTCAATCGCTCCTCCTGCTGATGAAAAGGCTCAAGCAAGACTAACTTTTTTGGGGAAATCAAGCTGAATGAACCGATTCAACTATTAATTAAAATCGAGGATTTTGAAGGCAACGCGATCGAACAATTCGACCCTGTTCGAGAAAGGCTAATGCACTTGGAGATCGTCAGCAATGACCTCTATGTCTTTGATGTTCTTTATCCTGCGTATAGAACAAACGGATGCTTCGCAGTCGAGGCAAACTTCTCAAAGCCTGATAGCTACACACTATTTAGTTGCTACAAGCCATCTGGGCAGCAGGAGATGATATCAAATCTAAAAGTCACTGTTCCGGGTCCTGTTTTATCTCCACCCGAAATTAGTTTGAACCATACCCAAGTCGTTGGAAACACGGAAATACAACTCCGATTTCCGCAGTCAACTGTCGATGTTTGGTTCAGTCTCATAAATATCAGGAATGCGGAGTTTGGGCTTCCAATAAAACGGATGCGCTGCCCCCTCGAAAACTTGCTTTTGCTCGGTAATGCAGGACAGCACAAACTCCAACGACGATCCTTTAAAGTCGTTACCAAAGCTGCCAGTTTTGATGTCTTGAATCACATTCAGTACACCCCGACGAATTGATCGAAACGCTTTCAGCCGATCCTCATTGTTGATAAACCAAGTATTGTAGACCGACTCAGAATCTTGTTTATATCGACGAACGACATTCAGTAAATCAGTCACATATACTGCAACCTTGCATAAAGAAGCAGAATGCTCGACCGCTTGACGCATTCTTGCTTCCATAATGCCCTAGAAAATACGAGGAGGTGAAGCTAATTTAGTGTGACTTATGTTACTCACTCTTGATTGAGAGCAATTCTGAAGTGCCTAGTCATGCAACCTAATGCGACGTAACAACATGGCATTAAAGGAAACAAGGATTGTCGAAACGCTCATCAGTACCGCAGCGATTGCTGGTGTTAAGAGAATACCGAATGGGTAGCCAACTCCTGCCGCTAAGGGAATGGCAATGACGTTGTACCCGGCTGCCCATAGCAAGTTCTGAGCCATTTTGCTGTAGGTCGCTTTCGCAAGTTTAAGCGCGTAGGTCGCATCAAGTGGATCGCTTTTCACTAAGATTAAATCAGCAGACTCGATCGCGACGTTGGTTCCAGCCCCAATTGCCAGTCCCAAATCTGACTCAGTTAAAGCAGGTGCATCATTGATGCCATCGCCCACAAAGGCGGTCGGCTTCTCAGCTTTGAGCCGATGAATCAGCGAGGCTTTATCTTGTGGTAAGACACGAGCATAGTAGCGATCGATCTGCAAATCTCCAGCAACCGCTTTGGCAACCGCTTCGGCATCGCCTGTGATCATGACTACCTGCACATCCATTTCCTGTAGTTTTACAACCGCTTCTCGTGCAGATTCCCGCACTTGATCTGCTAACCCGAATAGGGCGAGAACTTGCTTGTCGTCCATCAGAACGATCGCGCTTTCACCACGAGATTCACGTTCTTGTAGTCCCTTTTCCAACGCTGGAGGAAACTGCAACTTCAATTCCTGAACCCATTCTGGTCTGCCGACCCGATAATGCTGACCGTCTACTACGCCTTCAACGCCTTGACCAGGAACTGCTTTGAAGTCACTGGCTTTTGAAAGCTGGAGTTTGCGATCGCTGGCTTCTTCCACGATCGATTGTCCGAGCGGGTGTTCTGATAAAGATTCTAGGGAAGCAGAAATACTCAAAGCTTTTAACTCATCGATACTATCTGTATAAATTTGTTGTACGCCAAAATGTCCTGTTGTCAATGTCCCCGTCTTATCGAATGCGATTGTTTTAATGCTTTTGGCTCGTTCAAACGCTTCTCGGTTTCGCACCAGGATGCCATTTTTAGCCGACATTGCAGTAGCATTAACTAACACTAAGGGAACTGCTAACCCTAACGCATGAGGACAAGCAATCACTAATACAGTCACCGCACGACTGACTGCAAAAGTTAGATCATCTGGTTTAACCGATAGCCAAACGACAAATGCTAGCGTAGCGATTCCGATCGCGATGAACGTCAACCAATAGGCAAGCTGATCGGCGAGCGATTGAAATTTACTTTTAGATGTTTGCGCTTCCTCAACCATCCGCATAATCTGACTTAAGGTGGTGTTATCTCCGGTACGAGTAACTTTGATTGTCAGAGCACCCTCGCCATTGACCGCTCCAGCGATCGCTTCATCATTGACTTTTTTGACCACTGGGCGCGATTCCCCAGTTAGGAAAGATTCATTGACATTGGAAGTCCCCTCGACGATCTCACCATCGATCGGGACTTGTTCGCCAGGACGAATCAGAATCAGATCCCCCTCAACTAACATGCTCACTTGGACATCTTCGCTCCGCCCATTCGCCTGCTTGTGAGCGACAGAAGGGACTAACTTGGCAAGTTCTCCTAGAGCATTGCTGGCTCCCAGCACAGAAGCCATTTCCATCCAGTGACCGAGCAGCATGATATCGACCAAGGTTGCCAGTTCCCAGTAGAAAGAATCTCCCTTCAATCCGAAAGTCACTGCCACACTGTAGATAAACGCCACGGTGATGGCTAGAGCAACCAGAGTCATCATGCCAATTCTACTGCGGAGTTCGTAGTAAGCTCCGCGCAGGAAAACCCAGCCACCATAGAAATAAATAATCGTTGCGAAAATGGGAATAACCCACTTCGCACCTGGAAATTGGATGGCTTGATAATTCAACCAAGTCTGAAATATTGGCGAAAAATAGAGAATGGGCAGCGTCAGCAGGAGGCAAATAAAGAAGCGTCGTTTGAAAATCTCTGGGGTGTGTCCAGCATGTTTATCGTGTCCAGCGTGTTGATCATGACTGGGCTGGTTACCTTGATCACCCTGCTTTCCTTTCGGATTCCTTTTAACTTGCTTTCCGTGTTCATCGTGCCCGCTGTTTCCCGGCTTGGGTTGGGTTTGCTGATGATTATGGTGATCGTGGTTCACAAATGAATCCTCCTGGTTTACTGGGATGCTCTGACTGTCAGATTTGCAGACAATAAATCTAGGGCGAAATTCTAGAGAGTTATTAAGCTTCTATGAAACAAGATGCTTGGCGAGTTGAGCATCTTGGTATCGATACGCAGGTTTGAAACACAACAAGCGATCGCAGAATTAAAATCAGCCCTTCAGAATACCTTTGTCCAAGTTTTTCGATTTTCACTGACTGCTCACTCCATCAGTCGTGCGTCCGCTCATTTCACTAGGACGAATGCGATAGATTGCGATAACCTCTGCACGTCCCCAGGCATCGACCCAGGTTCGGTTGAGGGCAGGCGAAAGCGTTGGATTTTGCGCTTTGATCAATTGCATTGCCTGATCGATGTCTGGCTGCTCAGTGAGGCGATCGGCGTGACCCATAACAACAACACTGCGCCAATGGAGCGGATCGTGAACTTCTTCGACCTGTAAGCAAACTTCTGGGTTTGTACCCATGTACTCAGTCTTCATCCCTTCGGTTGTGAAGATATAGATGTCTGAGTCTTTGAGGTAATAGTGCATGGGCACAATATACGGATGCCCTTCGCCTACACAGCCGAGGTGTCCATGTCCTACCTTTTGCAAAAGATCTTGGATCTCTTTTGAATTCATTTCATCAACATCTAACATTACTGTTCTCCATCGCTGATTTAGAATCCTCGATCGCCACTAAAACTCTCTTATAAGTAGCTGGGTGGAATTAAATAGAAGACCTTCCTCGCGGAGCGGAGCGAAGCCCTCGCCAACCCTTCTCCCCAAGGAGAAGG
>JAYVFW010000230.1:0-13858 GCA_043772715.1 Phormidesmis sp.
AATCGCTTCTGTTGGGCTGACATTGATTTACAACACCAGCGATCGCAGTTGCGAGCGAAATTTTGGGTCTAAATAGCGCTGCTGGATGGTCTGCCAAGTTTGCAGCGCATCGGCAACTTTTTGGTCAAGCTGTCTTGACAGAGTAGGATACACATCTTGAACTGATCCCTTTATTTGAGATCCCAGATAGCCTTGCAGCACTGCACTATCTTGAATCTGCCCCAGCACTTCTTGGATAGTTTTAAAGTCATCGACTTGCTCGGCGTAGGCTGAGTCATAGAAGTCAACAAACAACTCTGTTTGATAGCGCACCCGCTTCATCTGTTTGCGGAGGTCATGCAAAGCAGGGCTATGTTGCTTCATAAAGTCATCAAGCATTTCTGGATGAACGGAATGAACGGTTCCTTTGGAGTGATGCGTCACATTAAGCGCCGTTCCATTTTCAAAGTTTGCATTCACTAACCAGGCTGGATGCAGCAATGTCTCACTGATTAGCGGCAGCAATAAATCTGGCAACACTTCTTGGATGGGCAATTGAGCAACTGGCTGATAGTGAGGCTTTTCTAACCAATCTTTAAAGGCATCCTTGAGGCGATCGTAGTCTGACCCTTTGAGGGTTCGTTTTAGGTGAGCAAAATCTCGTTTGCGCTGCTTGTTCATTTTCTTAAGCAGCGCTTCTAGTCGATTTTGCTCTTCAGTGGGCAAACTACTTTGTTGCTGATTATTGAGTTCTGCGATTAGCACGTCGAGATCTCTGACCGCACCCAGTGAGTGAGCAATTTTGCTGATGGCGCGATCGTTAATCGGCTTCGGTAAGTCTAACGCAAAGTCAAAAACGTCTACGGCAGTTCGCAGACGACGCAACCCTACTCGCATTTGATGCAGCGATTCGGGATCTTTGTCGTCGAGAACGTCTGGCTCGTGTTTGATTGATTTCTTAAAGTGTTTCTCGATCGCAGAGTAAGCAAAGCTATCTAGAGTAGCGGGTTGAGTAACTTTTTTTTCTTCGGTCTTCATACTTTAACAAAAAGAATTTGTGACCTAACAAGTATTTACCAGGGTGCCACAGTTTCTAAAACTTTTCCTCGTTCTGCTGATAGAGGTTTCATGAATGCTTTTAAGAATGCGGATTTATCAATGTTCAACTTTTTTAGGCTCTTTGGAACGATCGATTCGAGTTGATAACAAACTTCATGGTTTCAATCCCTGGAAGGGATTCAGGCTTTTTGGAACGGCGGGAGGCTGTAACCCTGATTGAATCTAGTTTTCAAGGTGCAGTTGCGCGAACCACTGGCATTATAGCATTGTGAACTCTGGCGTGCGAGTAAACTGATTCTAATCATCCGATCGAAACCTATATCTACACTGCACTTGAGAGACTGCGCGGATCGACTCACTGCCATAAAACCCATCTAGCCCTTATAAAACAAGCACCTCAGCCCCCAAAACAACTCACCCGCTCTCAACACCTACCCCTCCGCGGATCAAACGAAGAAAATCGACTCATCACGCACCTGCACTCCGCCAATCCGCTCGACCTTCGCCTGACAACAAGCGCAGAAAAAATAGAATCGCACACTATCTTGCTCAGGCTTAATCATCTTACTCAACCTAGCTCTTAGCTTCGCATACTCAGCATCTGTTAGGTTGCACTCAAACAAACTAAACTGCATCCACTGTCCATAAGACTTCAAAGCCTTGTGAATCTTCGTGCGGCGCTTATCTTCTGGAATATCGTAAGCAATCAGAACGTGCATGATCTGGGTTTATGAATAGAGCAACAAACTACTTGAGAATGAGCGGCGGATATTGCTCTGTCTCACCCATCAGATATTTCCCCAGCAATCGCGCTTGAATCTCAAACGCTTCCTGATAACTACACTTTCGCCCCATCACCGGATGCTTAAACTCCGACTGCTTCTTCTGCTCATAGGCACGCAGAAACGATCGCCGCCCCTCATCCGACAGCGACACCGCCCCACTCAGCGGCTCGGTTGTAAAATCACCAGGCGTTAGAACTCGACGATTAATGACTGACAGCACCATTGCATCCACCACGATCGGGCGAAACTCCTCCATCAAATCGAGCGCCAGCGACGGTCGCCCATAGCGTTCGACGTGCAAATATCCCAAATAGGGATCAAAGCCCACAATATTCACAGCGCTCTGGACATCGTTTGCCAGCAGTGAATAGCCAAAACTCAGCAGCGCATTCACGGGGTCGGTCGGGGGGCGGCGATTTCTCGTCTCAAAACAAAATTCCTTCACCCGAATCAGTTGAGCAAAACTACCAAAATAAGCCGCACTTCCCGCTCCTTCTAATCCGCGTAGAGAATCGATTTTTTCGGTATTGTTGATCGGCGCGATCGCTTGTTCCAGCCGAGCGATCGCCGCTTGCAGATCCAATCCCTCATTCTCTCGTTGAGCGCGCAGCAAACTATTGCGATAGTTCTTCAGCTTGCCCCGAATAAACCCCCGCACCAGATGTACGGCTTGTGCCGATTCTCCACTCGCTTTCCACTGAGCCGATCGCACAAAGATATTCTTCGTCAACGGCGGCTCTAATCGCCCCAGATAGCGACCTGTGCCCGTCAAAAAACTGAGTGGAATTTTGCGCTCCAACAGTTCGATCATCGCCGCCGGAGAAATGGTAGCTCGTCCCAACACCACCACACCATCGACTTTAATCATCGGCACATCTAGCAGCGTTTTCTTTTGTGCTTTCACCTGCAATCGCTCATCTGTTTTACCAATGAACGCATCGTCTTGAGTAATGTAGACTGTTCCCATTGTTTTAAGTTTTATTTAGATAATCTATGCTTCCTGATATCGATTCACTTTGGCGACTGCTTTCGGTAAACATTGCCGCTGTAAACTACATCCCTCACAGCGTTTTGTGTAAATAGCGGCAGGCATTGCTCCAGTGATTAAAAGAGTTCTGACTGTTCGAGTCGTCTCGATCGCTACCGCTCTCAACTCTGCCGAGATTTCTACTAATTGCCGCTGGTGAGACTGAGCATAGTAGATATAGCCTTGAGTTACGGGCTTTCCCGTCATGTTTTCTAGACAGAGTGCTTGGGCACATACTTGCAGTTCATCATTGTCAAATTCACCGCGATGGCTGCGCTTATATTCGATCGGAACCCACTGCCCGTTTGTCTCTTCAACTAGATCCGCTTTGCCGATCAACCCATAGCGATCGGACTTCAGCCAAATCGCCCGCACTTGCCAAACCTCGTCACGGTGTCCGTCGCCCAAGGTGTGGACTCGCTCGTGCAGATGAGTGCCCTCGATCGTATATTGGTTTTCAGCAAACTCACCTGCACAAAACATCCGCCAACAGCGATGAGGACAATAACTGTATTGATTGAGGGCAGAGATCGTCACATACTCAATGTTTTCCACGTACCCTCCTAATCATGCCCATGCCCATTGGGGTTTTGCGTCCAATTCCGCTATAGAGTGCAAAATCAGCCAGCGTATTAATCTGCTTAATCACGGGTGGATCAGCGTCTCCTAGAATGCGAAAGTTAATCGCTCCCACGCATCCAATAAACTTGCTGCGACTATCAGCTACAATCTCAGTGCGAATGTCAAAGAAACTAGGAAAAATACACTCTACTAACGCTTCGGGAAATGTCAAGCCACTGTGCTGATTCCAACGCCGCAACAAACTGTTAAACACTAAATCTCTAGTCGGTAAAGCAGAGTCAAACTGCATTTGTCGAAAAGCTGTTGGGGTGCAAAACACAAAATCAAGTTGGCGATCTCGCTCCGATGACTGCTCGTAGAGTTGAGCATAGGTCGCAAAGTTTGCCCAAGGCTGCGTACTTTGGGGCGTTCCTAAAATGCTAGTAATCGATAGGTCTGCGGAACCTAGATGCCAGGGCTGACTAGGGTTGAGATTTAGCCAAAGCTGAGTCAGCCGTGAGAACAAACTATCGTCTAAGAGCGAAATTCTCCACCAGCAGGGCGTTCCGGCAGCGATCGCTTGTGGGTGTTCCCATTGCAGAGCGTGTCCTCGCTGAGAGCGGGTTTGCAAAGGACTGAGGGTAAACGCTTTGTCAGTGGTCTGGGCATGGAGATGATTGCCCAATTCTTGATCCACCGAACTGACCAACGTTAAAAATAGGGCATGGAGATGTTTCCCGGTGAGGTAGCCGGATGAAATGGGCGATCGCGGAACGAGGTTGAGTACTAAACTGTGCGGCATTGCTATTCAAATCGATAGTGCATCTGAGCCGGAATTTTAAGCTTACTTTCCTCAAAGCTGTAATATTCACCCTGCATCCGAACGTTACGGATTAAGCTCACAGGAGGCATATTCACGGTGTCGTAGCTGAGAACTTGATGGGTGAACATCACATCCAGCGGGTTGAGTGGATAAGGAAAGGTAAAATCACCCTGCGATCGCTTTGGTAGCAACTCCTCCACCTTCACTTCTGCCTTACTCATCCATTTACCCAACCGAATCCATTTAGGCAGCGTGAGCAATTTGTCAGACAGAATAAAACACTCAAATTGACTCTCAGGCGCAATCTCCTTGGCTCTGCCAAAACTCGGAATGTTCTTCTGAGTTTTCTCCATCTCAACGTGGTAGTTATTGTTGGCATACTTCCAAGTGTTGAGAACGGCGGCGTGATTGAGCGATCGAGCAGGCGTAACATAGATTCCCTGCTGGTTGAGCGGCATTAAATGCTCTACATATTTAGGAATTTGTTCTGGGCAAAAGTAGCGATAGGAATGCTCTTCGACGACTGTTGTTGAGTGGCGATCGCTATCAACTAAACCCAGCGCATAGCACAAAGCATAGTTATGCAAAATGGGTTCAGTTTCATAGAGTCGCCCGATTTCACGAGTTGCGTAGTAGAGATTATCGTGAAGCTCGATCGTGCAGCGGTAAATCATGACCATTCAAATTACCCCGCTTTTGCTGCTGTTTTCTTTGCCTTTTCGATGTGAGCTTTGAAATAATCTTTTGCTTCTTTGTCTGCTTGCTGAAGAACTTCTTTGATAGTTGTTTCATTTCCAATTAGAGCTTTGACCTCATTCAGTAGAGGTTGAAGCTGACCACCAATGAAATCGGTATGCACGATAAATTCTTCTGCCATGAGGGTTGCGATCGTGTCTTTTGCGGCGGCTGTCACATCATTTTCATCCAAAGGATCAGGAGAATGAAGCGTACCATTTGTCTTCATGACATCGTAGATTGCCTGAGTCCAGCGCAGGTTGCTGACGATTTCTCCATCTGCAAACACAACCCCAATTAATTCGTTGCGAACTCGCCCTGTGCGCGTCGTCTGTGCGCCATAGTGCCGAGTCCGCAGAATGTTGTTGCAGACGTAAAGGAAGCTAGCTTCAGTCGGATCTTTCAGCGTGACAATACTGGGGAAAAAGACTTGAGGACGAATGTGATCCTGTTGATTGATGCGACTTGTGACAGATCCCTTCTCGCTCATTGTGCCGTTCTCAAAGGGTGCGTTTAAGGTAAAGGTTTCATGCGACTCATCGAACGGGGTGATTGAAAACGCGGTATCAACTACCACTTTTGATTTCTCAGAGCCAGAATCCCCAATCGCAAATCCATAGATGATGCAATCAGGATTGTTCATGGCAAAACTGACGTTATATTCACACTCTTTAGCCGTCATCAAACCATAGTTTCGCAACAACTCTCGACCCACTAAACGTTCTGGTGTGGACTGCTTGCGCTTAAACATGGTCAGGCGACTAATAGGAGTGCGATCGTCAATTCCCGCCCGAACTCGCGCTTTGTTCAATTCGCTATCGGTTTGGAACAGGGGATAAGATTCAGTCACGCGAATGGTCAAGAAGTGGACATATTTTCCCATTGGCTTGTAAGGAATCGCATCATGGAAAAACTTTGCCGAACTAGCAGCATTGATCGTGTTCAAAAAGGTCATGATTGTTCTCAAAAAGATTAGTTTTCAGATTCAGTTTCGAGGTCAGACTCAACTTCGGGAGGTTCACCTTGAGCCTGTCGTGCTTGATTTTCCCGATCTTGCTCTAGGCGATAGATCAGTTCGCAAGTGTCACGGATCAAGTTAAGCTGTCTCCCAGCCAATCGTGCTCGATCGCCCGCGAACGCTTTCTCAAATACATCATCAACAAAGTAACGGGCAAAGTCTAAAATGGCTTGACGTTCTTCCTCCCGGTTTTGCATTTGAGTAAAGCCTTCAGCCCGTGCGCCGCGTACTCGATCCATCAGCTTAAAGACTGCGGCTGCAACAGTCATCGTGAGAGTTTCACCCTGAAACATACTCAGGTCAGCCTTCAGAATGACATCGGCAGCAACGTCGATCGGCTTGAGTACAGCATTGGCTTTGGGGTTGTAGCGTTGCTTCGCTCGATAGAACTTGCGATAGAGCGCTGTCAGTTTTTGAGGATGATTCAAAGGAGATTCTCCATTCACAATGAGCATTTCTTGACTGGCATCAAATTTGACATAGGGGTCAAAACAGGGGTAGAAGTGGTGGGCATAGAGCCTAATTTTCTGGGGGCTAGGTGTGTCACTCGATTGCTTTCTCGCCCATTTAACGAGGTAAGAAAAAACATAGAGCGGACTCGTATCCAAGTCTTTAGCTAACTCTGTCAGTCTGCCCCAGTTTGTGTCATAGCCACCTTTACCCTGTTTGGCATTCACATCTAAATGAATGGCATAGGCAGCCGTCAATGTGTTCAAAGGAGCCGATCGCTGAACACCATCCGCCGTTTTCCAACCTTCTAAAATGTGATCGAGCCGAAAACGATCGTTGCCCAACAACATCCGAAATGCTTGCGGCGCACTATCGAGAAACACACTTTCTTCAAACTCTGCCCCATCGTTAAAGGGAGGAATTGGCGATTCTGAAACCACGGTTTTGACATCCAAAATCATCGGGAACGCTAACGCTAACCAGGCAGGCATCACCCAAGATTCGGTATCGGTGGGATCTTTGCCCGGTGGCAGCGCCATGAAATAGAACGTCAACGGTTTGTCATCGGGATAAGCCAGTTTGAAGGTGCGATCGCGCTTAAATTCTGGATCGGTTTCATCCAAATTCTTTTTGCGCTCCAGGTCGTCATCAATCAAGAACGCATCAACAGTTTGATAGCGATCGCGCTCAAAATTGGCATTGAGGTCTTTGCTGATGAAGTGATTCCGAATGCTCGTATCAAAACGAGTTTGAGCAATGCCACTATAAGCTTTCTGCAAAAAACAATTTGTTTCAGGTGTGAAGTAGTAGGTCGGATAGAAGTAAAGATAGCGATACTTCTCATCTTCAAAGCGTTTGCCTACTGTCTGAGTTTGATTCATTAAGATTTGCCGTAGCATCATCTCAATGCCAGAAATGCTAGAGATATTGCGTTTTGCATTGGAACCGCCTAGCGTTTGCTTGTTTGTATACACTTGCGGAGTGAATAACACTGCTGATTCCATTTGCTCTGTGACAGTGTAAGCCGAGTGAGAGATAGAGCAAATCAGTTGCCGTCCGCGTCCTGGCTTTTTAGCATTGTTGTAGTTAGAAAGTTCTTTGAGAAAGATATCAGCGTGTTCGGCGATCGATTGTTCTGGCGTTTTACCGGGAAGCATAATCACGCGATCGCACCATTCACGTAAGTCTTTCCATTCGTCAGATAATTCGTATTGTTTGACGAGTGGCTCAATGACTTCTATCCATCGATTTACTAACCGTTGAGAAATTTCGCGAACAGTTTCTAGCCCTGGATTATGTTCAAGATATTTTGCAGCAATGTAGTACCAATCGTATGCAATGCCTCCAGTATCCTTGAGTTGCTGAAGGGTTCTAATTACAGCAGTATATTCAGATAAACCCAAAAACTGTATAGCTTCTGCCGTGAGATCTAGCGTCGGAAGTGGAGGAAGCTTTTTGTCTTTTTTCAGTAAGGCTTTGACTTTATCAAGATACTCTTTCCAGAATTTTCCAGTGACTAAAGCTCCTAGTTCAGCTAGATGATCAATCCGAATATCTTCTGAAAAGTTGGTATCGATATGCTCAGACAAAGCACCTTTACGTTTGAATTGAGCTAAGTTCGTAGACTTATCTGCTGCCTTACTAGTTCTAATTTTACTAGGAACTGCATCAACAGCAAAAAGTAATAAACCCTGAATATCAAAGAACAGATTGTAATAATCTGCATATTTCATGCAGATATTACCGCGACTGAATCCGACTTTTCTATCTTGAAGCTGCTTCGCACAAAGGTTTTTAATGCTGGCAACTACGCGATCGCTCAATCCCGATCGTTCAACTTTTGGCGCATCTTTCTGAGCAATGTAAATCACACCCGTCGGCAAATAAAGCAATGGCTCATAGTAAGTGCGATCGGCTGTATTCAGACTTGTGTGGGCTTCCACCAGCGCATTGTTCAACACGTTGGTTAGTACGCCCCGATTCTCAGAAATGCTGTGATAGGTGAAATGGAGTTGACCGTCGCTAAGATTGTGCAGCAGATCATTTAAGCGAGTATTTTCTGCATCGTAAGGATGCTTGACGATCGATGCCAACGAGTCGGCAAGACACGTCAGATCAGACAAACTTCTCAATACGCGATCTTTAAGAGTTGGGTTGAGTCCAAATTCTGAGAAGTTCCAGTTCGTATCCCATCGCCGTTGAGCGTTGTACGCCATACACAGCAGGTCATCAACATACACTTTATAGGTAGTCAGATCATTGGAGTCAATAAAGCGATCGAGTCCTAGCTGACGCACTTTTTGATCAATGATTTGTCGATGCGCGTCTAAAGGCAGTTTGCGGCAGTCATCAGGGGCATCGGGAAACTTCTCAAAATCGTGCAGAATAAACCCAGCAATGACTAATCTCCGTTCACGATCGCGCACGACTCGTTTGATTGTGGTATCTAGCTTTGCTAATCGCCGCTCGATTAAGTTGGCAGGAAATAAACCATTCAACAAATGAGTATTGAGCGATTGATCTGCGGCGTTGTCTCGCCTAACTTTGGCTTTGCCTGTGGCTTCGTTTTTGCGATCGAGTTCGTCGAAAAACTTGCCGCCCTTTGCTGTGACTCCGATCGCGACTCGCAGCAGATTCGGCAACACATACTCTGCAAAATCTCGCATCACCGCATCATCTGGATTTTGCGATCGGATGGCTTCTCGTAATAATTTGAGGGTCAGGAGTTCGCGTTGAGTTGAAGAGAGGGTGCGATCGCTTTCCTCATCAAAGCCAAAATCCGCCTCTAGAAAATCAAAATCATTACTCATCGTCTTCTAATGAATTCAGGTAGGTTTGAATTTGTTGGATATATTGCGGGTATTGTACAACCGATAATTGCAAGGCACGGTAAGCTGTTTCAGGATCGATGTCATCGTAAACATGAGCAAGTACGTTTCTAAATCCCGCCGATAAAGCAAGTTGAGTCGCCAACTCTGAAGAGATAAAACCCAGTTCACCTGCAAGTGTGAATACTTCCGTATTAGTTAATCTTTCTAAATCAATATTTTCTACATACTTGATCAGCATTTTATTGATGTCGATCGCTGCTTGAATGACAATTTCCAAATACCGCTCAATGCTTGCCTGCCGATCCTCATCCTGAAGATATTCTTCAAATGTAAGTGGTTGATAAGTAAACAATCGAGACAATCGCCTGCTCATGCCAATCAGCTTTTTACCGATTTTTTCCCGGTCAGCATCTCTCACAATCCCCATCCCTGTAGTGCTGCTGCAATCTTTGCTTTTTGTTCACGACGAATTGCTTTTAGTTGTTGCGGTGTCATTAAAGACTTTTGCCGAAATTGTTCAAATAGCCCAGGTTCACTTTCGTAAATCGCTACACCATCACGAGCAATTCCATGCGCTAACAGGTCTGAGGCATTTTTCAGATCAATCCAGTCCATCTCGTCATCGCCTAAACCGAAGATTCGCTGAAGTACACTCCAAGAGCGGTAGCAATTCCAACCGCCTCCCGGTTCATACTGCTGGCGGAGTTCTTCATCAAACAGTAGGGCAAAATCCCAATCGCTGGATGGGAAATGATCCCCTCTCGCTCTAGAACCAAAGAGAACCAACAGTTTCAGATAAGGGACTTGTTCCAGAATTTGTGGAATGGCTGATTGGATATGGGCGATCGATTCCAGTGACAATTTACTGTTCTCCTCTGTCTAAAAATAATTCATCAGTTTTCAGGAGGGCGAGTTCGTACTCTACCCAATTCGGTTTCACTACACTCATAGACGACGGGCGTAGATTAGACAGGCTTGAATATCTTCCCGCTCTAACCAAGGATAAGCTGCTAACAGCGTTTCCAAGTTATCTCCAGCGGCAAGCATTCCCAAAATGTGTTCAACGCCGAGACGGCGACCTCTAACAATCGGTTTACCTCCAAAAATCTTAGGGTTAACAGTGATGCGCTCTAAAAGGCTTTGTTCGTTCATGTATTTACCTCATCAGTCAGATCGCGATCGGTGAGAATTTCCGACCCAATAAAATCTACCTTAACGTCAGTTCGATGAGTTCTTCCGCTTCGTTCTCAGCGTCTTCTGTCCCCTAAATCCCCCATTTTGGGGGACTTCAAGCCAAAATTTCCGGTTCAAAGTTCTCCAGAATTCATCACCGAAGCGAACTACTGCTGTCGAACTGACGTTACCTTAATCCCTTGCAGGGATCGAAACTAGGCGATCCATATTTCGCCTCCTTTACTCTTGAACTGATACGCCAACGTATCTAGCAGCAGCGCACTCTGCCCAAATGCGATCGAGTAGGGTGCTACTGCATCATGGAAGCTGTAGTTGTCACTAATCGGGTAAATCTGAAAGTGCATCGGCAACCGCAGCCTTTGCCTTACCTCACTTATTGGATGATGCAAAACATAGCTGACCAATGCCCGATCGCGCAATTTGCGATTAATCTCCCCTGCCCAGCGGTTATCGGGCTGCCAAATTTCAACGCCTTTCAACACCTGCACCTTCCAGGCATCGGCGATCGTCTCTAATCTGCCCGCAACGTAAAATTTCCAGTTCAGCCGCTCTTCTCGGTAGGTTTTAAGTTTCATAAAAGCGAGACAGTGAGCGAATTTACCTTTGGGAATGGGTTGTCCGGTGCGTTTGGCGGTGGCATCGAGCGATCGCAAGAAAGCCTCTTTTGTCCACAGTTCAATCTCTAAATTTCCCAAAATTCCCGGCAGATCATAGGTCTTAAATCGGTCTGCCTCGTGGGGTTCTGTCTCGTCATACAGACCACACTGCAACGGACTAGAACCCCGAAAGCTACAGGCATCTTCCGCGATCGGGTTCCCTGTTTTTTGCCCCGAAAGCTGCTGCCAGTCTTTTGCCCAACCGCTCACACGCCCCGCAACTTTCGATAAACTTGTCTCAAAAACCGTCTCACACGCCGTCTGAAACTGCTCTCGACTGCCAGCATATTGCTGCCGAATCGTTTGATGATTTAAGTCCATGTATAGCTTGAAGGACTGTACCGCACCCCACTGTTTGTAGTAGCTTCGGAAGTCATTAATTTGGCGATATTTCTCGTTGATGATGTTGTTGAGCGAGAGACGATCGCGGCTTTCTCCATCCACTAAAGGCGGCTCCTCGCCCAAAAACAACCGCTCAACTAAAAAGTTTGGCACCAACGCGTAAGCCGTGAATTGATCAAACTCAAAAGTCTGTCCGTTGCGCTCATAGCTGTCGTGTCGTCCGAGTCGCCCTAGACGTTGAATAAAATTCCCTGCGTCTGAAGACTCAAAAATTAGAAAGTTAATTTTGAAATCGACCCCAACGTCGATCGTGCTAGTTCCTAAAACCAAGTCAGCCATTAGCGATCGCTCTCGTTCACCTTTGCCTGACAGCCCTGTATTCTCACTCACGACTAAACCTTGAGAATGCAGCAGCGATTGAAAAAATGGCGTTAGTCGCTTGACAGCGGCAATCGAATTGAGAATGATCGCGCCCTTGCTGTGAGGATGCTGCTGAAATTGTTGGAGAATCAGATTTGTATTGTCTTTAAGCCAAGATTCGGATGCTTTTGCAACAGGTTCTAATGAAACGAAATTAAGGACGATCGCTCTCGCAACTTGCCGCCAGTTTTGAGTCTTGAGTTGCTGTTGTTGCTCTAATGTTTCTGGGAACTGGTATTTATTTTGCTCGATCGGGCTAATCACTCGGCAGCGAAATCCAGCTTTTTCTAATCGCTCAAGCAAATGAGTATCGGGCGTTGCTGATAAGAACAGAAATTTCTTGCGGCGATTGGTCGATCGGATCAGCAACATTGTGTTGATCACACTCGCAACTTGCGGAGCGGCATAAACGTGAAATTCATCAAAAATAAACAAGTCAAAGTCTTTGTCGATTCGTCCCCAAAGCTTGTCAGGGCTATCGCCTTTGTTGCCTTTGATGATGTATGCACCTCGGTGTAAAAAGTGAAAAATATCTGGATTTGTGAGCAATATTTCTGATTGACTGGTTCGCGTTGCGATCGCGGCTCCTTTACTGATGTCCTCATTTTCGGCATAGATTTCTAACTCTGCCCCACTCAATCGCGTTACTCGTGGATCATGCGGTGGCTGAAAGTCTGCAATATACTGACGAGTTTGCGTTTCTTGATCGCGGGCAAGCTCGTTTGTTGGGTAAAGCGCGATCGCGTTGCACTCTCCCTGAAGCACCTCTAAAAATGCGGCGAGACTCTTACCATCTCCCGTCATGGCGCTGTTAAACACCACATCAACTGCTGGATCACGCAAAGCTTCTAGCGTTGCCGCTTGATGCCAGGAAAGCACCCAACCCTCTGGCAAATTCACCCCTTCTGGAGTCTGAACAGTTTGAGAATAAACAGGCTTGAGCGGAGTCTTGTAAACAATCATCGAGGTTAGATGTACGTGACGGCTTGCACTAAGACTATGATGACAGGCATAATAAAAATTGTCGAGTACAAAGTGAACGTACACTTTTGGGGTTCTTATGGGTCGTCGGGGACAATCAGTTACACTGTCAATTTCAGAACAGGATAAGGCGCAGCTAGAGCAGATTGCTCAGGAACAAGGGATGCTGTGGGGCGATCGTCCCAACATTTCTCGCCTAGTCGAAGCGATCGCGCGTCGCGAACTGCTGATCGGTCGTAACAACAACTGGTCAGATACGCGCATTCGAGAATTGAACCAGGCGATTCGAGTGTTACATGACACAGGATACCCACAGATTGCTGAGACGATCGCTGATCTCTTACTCGAACGGAGTGAACTGTCCGATCCATTGCGAAGGGAAATTGTCCGCTATTTAGAAACACCCCCCATTCCTTGGCGACAAGAGATCGATCGCTACATTCTGCAACAGCAGCCTTTCCAGCTTTCTTACCGAGATGCGACCGATCGTCCCTGGGTGTTCACCATCCGCTACGCTAAAATTACACCACATGAACAGCGCCAATATTTAGACTGTTGGTGTGAACAAACAGCAGGGAATCAAGATATTCCTGAACTGGCGCACAACTGGTGTTTGAGGCTCGATCGCATTCCAGAAGCCGCAATCACTCCGATCGCAGGTGAATGGCACCCCAGCTTAGATACTGTTGAAGTCGCAATAAATTTCTATCGAGGGTTAGCATTTGCCTACCAAGCTAAACCAGAAGATATCTCTAATGAGTGGCTGGCTAATGCTTCAGAAGTGCGGCAAGTGTTGCGGCGAGTAACTTCGACGTTCTGGTTTTTTCGCGAGGTTTTTCGATATGGGGAAGATTGCGAGGTGATTGCTCCTGTTGCGCTGCGCGATCGGATTTGGCAGAAAGTGCAAGCTTTGACAGAACTCTATAATGCTCCGATTTAAGCCCAATTCTGGGGGAACCAGAGTTCAAAGTCCCCCAGAATTGGGGGATTTAGGGGG
>JAYVFW010000231.1:0-13819 GCA_043772715.1 Phormidesmis sp.
TGTTCATGACCACTCCAAGCAATTTGATGTCGCTAAATTCTGTTAATTTTTCAATCACAACCTTGAAGCTGCTGCGATCGGTGTAACTGGGTCGAGTCACCAAAACTAGCCCATCGGTGAGGGGTTCGATCAACAGCGCATCACTGAATCGGAGAGCGGTTGCGTCGATTACCACAAACTCAAATTCATCCCGCGCCAGCTTTAACAACTCCTGCATTTGGCTGGATTCTAGAACCTCTGTCACCTGCTCTACACAGCCTGAACTGGGTAAAACAAATAAGTTTTTGATATGGGGCACTGGCTGAACGCTTTCAATCTGCATACCCTTTAGGAAATCTGAGTTTTCACTCTGGTGGGCGGCAAATCCTAACATCTGCACCTGCGAAGATGTCCGCAAATCTGCTTCAATCAACAGAGTTTTCTTTCCGGCTCTGGCTGACGCGATCGCCAAATTGTAGGCAGCGATCGTTTTGCCTTCACCCTTGCGAGTGCTAGACAGCACAACCATTTGGAGTGGCTGATTTTGGCTATGACGATGTAGACTACTCCGAAGCAACTCATAAGCATCTAGATAAGGCGAGTCTGTCCTGATTAAAACTGGAATCTTTTGCTCGGCTTGCTTGGGAATATGTGGTAAAACTCCTAAAAATGGCACCCGTTGTTGCAGAATTGCTTGGACTTCTTCAGGAATTAAAAGTCTACCTCGCAGTATGTCTAGTAGTAGTATTGTAGTGCCAGCGACAAGGATTCCTAACACGCCTCCTGCCAGCAGAATGACAGGACGATTCAACAACCAATTGGATATTTCTTTAACCTGCGGTGTGCCTTCACTCGCCCAATTACTGCGGGTTTCCGCTTTCTTCAATTCAGCCGCCGCCAATTGCTTTTCTGTCTGATCAAAGGTTTCTCGATAGCGAGCAACTTCTTTTGTCAGTTTCTCTTGCTCTAGCTTCAGTTCTGTCCCGTCTTGATAATTTTGCCGTAGCTCAGGTTCAGAGCGACTGAGAATGCCTAACTCTTGGGCTAAACGATCGCGCTGAGTTTGCAAGTTCACCAGCTTGTTAGCAAGATCTTGTCGCGCCTTGTCCAGGCTACTAACTCTACGAAGAGCAACCATTTGAACTGGAGAACTCTCCTTGTTGCCACCTGCGATCTCTGCAACTCTCTGCTGAAGTTGAGTTTCATTGACTTGCTGTGGATACTGTAAGGCGATGATGTCTGGGTGTTTGGGCTGTAGTTCGCGACGCTGGACTTCAACTTGTGATTTGAGGTCAGCAATTTTTGTGGTGAGGTTGGCGATCGTCGCATCAGCACTTAACGCCGATGCAACATAGGCCTGCTGTGGAGTCATTCCGAGTTGATTTTGGAGACTGGCAATTTCGGCATCTGTTCCTTGAAGCTGCTGACGAAATTGGCGCTGTTGCTGTTGAATCGTCGTGATTGCAGAGACCAAACTACCGTCTACGGCTGCTTGAATCGCGGGCTTCTCCTGTCTGCCAAATTCTCTCAACTTCTCTTCAGCGACTCGAAGATTATTTCTCAGCAATCCCCTGCGTTTTTCCAGTAGTTTGAGCGATGCTTCAACGTCCTTACGTTTTTCTGCAAGGCTTTGATTGCTCGCCGCGTTGACAAACGATTCAACAACGAGTTTTGCCTGCTCTGCGTTGCTATCTTGAGACTGAATCAAAATCCGATTTTCTTGCTTGGGATCTTTTTCTAACTTGATGCGATTCCGAAGCTCATTAGGTGCGATCGACTGATGTTTTGCCTCCAACGTGTCAGAAGTTTGTTGCAGTAGCTGATCGGACATCAATGACTCAACACTAGGCATAGAATTCTGCGCTGCTGCTTGAGTTCCGGTTGCTGGAGCCGCCTCAACAGCAGGCTTATAGAGTAATTTTCCCTGAGCGAGATGAGTGGTTTCAGGCAACCGCGTTGTTACAACTCCAGCGATCGCTGAAATGCAAGCAAAGGAAGCAAGTCCTGCCCACTTATACTGATTCAATGAGGCGAGGTAGCGCTTGAGAAACAGATGAACATTCATAAGTTTATCCCTAATTTCAACGGTCTTCTTTTTCAGAACCAAACACTTTGTTGACTCCGTTGCTTGCGGTGTCAAAGAACAGCAGAAATCCTAAAGTATCTTTGAAGGGTTGCGTTACTTGATTGAGAAAATAATTGATTTTGGAAATCAGATTGCGATTGATCACAATCACATCGTTATTTTCCAATGTCGGATTCTGGGAAGAGTTGCCCTTCAAAGCATCTCTGGCGTTGATTTTGATTTCGATCGCTCTCCCTTGCGCTTGATCAAACCGAATCAAACTTACCTTTTTCAGGTTGGTATCTTTGAGGTTTGGCTTAATCGAGGTGAGTGCATCTAAGAAATCGCTGCCGTTGGGTAAACGGACTCGATTCACACCACTGGAATAGTCTAAAACCCGAATGGTAATTTCTTTTTGTGCCACATTAGCTCCTGCAATTAAGTTGCGATCGTACTCGTTCGCTTTCTCAGGCGCTAAGGTGGAGATTGCAACGATATCGCCATCGACTAACCGCAGGTCGGGTGGTTCGCTGCCTTTGAGCAGTGGCGTGTAGAGGTCAACTTGTTGCGCTTGTAAGGCTTCGTTTCCCGATCGTCGTCGCACCTCCACTGTTCTGAGGTCGGCAAGCCGAGTCGTGCCACCCGCTTCAATCAAGGCAGCCGGAAGTCGAGCATCTTGTAAAGGATAAAAGCCAGGTTTCACAACTTCACCCGTGATCATGACTTTGACAGGTCTAGTAGTAGCTAAAACTAATCCAACTTGGGGATTGACTAGATACTCCGCTAGACTAGCTTGAATCTTTTCCTGCGCTTGCTCAAGCGTCAGATCTTTTAGAGACAGAATCCCGATTAATGGCACTGAAACGTTGCTAGCCCAATCTAAGGTTGCATTGAAGTTGTAGTCTTTCCCGCGTGGTGAAATGTTGACAGCAATAGCGTCTCCAGCACCTAAACGATAAGTATTAAATTCTGCTTGCTCTGATGGCTTTGAGGTGGTGCGATCGCCAAACTCTTGCCTGATTTTTCTGAGCAAATCTGAAGTCCGAAGGTAGTCAGAAGCATTGATTTCAAGGGGTTGGGTTTCTGGTTGTTCTTGACTAACTGCCCTTGGCATGAAACTCGCTGCACTGAGTCCCCAAAGGAGGCAAGACAGCGGTAGAATCCGAAGTAGTGCTTGAGTATCTGCAATCGGTGAGTGAGGGTGGTGAGAAGTTGTATTGTTCATAATGGCAACCCTTTAGCGATCGAGGTGAAGTCATTCTTGGCGATCGACAAACTTTAAGGAATGTGAATTAAACAATCTGTAAAACTTGTAAGCGGCTTCTGCCCTCATCCCCAACCCTTCTCCCCAAGGAGAAGGGAGTTAGAATCTCTAGTTCCCTCTCCTTGGGGAGAAGGCTAGGGTGAGGGCGCAAACTCTAAAGTTTTTCCAGTGATTCCTTAGCATCTGATAGCAACTGAATGGCTGTCTTGCAACCGTCATTGGTTAATTGTGTACCGTCTACCAGCGTTCGACCTGCATCAACCACACTAGAACTGGCAGTCTCAACGGCAGTGTTCAGCTTACCCATGAGTTCTTCTAGCTGTTGGGCATTGTCTTCAAGCTGATCGAACAGCGTTTCCTGTCCCTGTCCTACCTGCTCCATCAATCCTTGAATTGACTGTTCAACGCCATCTCCCACTGCTTGAATTTGATCGTTGAACTGATCAACAATGCCATCTAAATGATCGGTTAAACCAGTAACACTGTTGGTAATTGCCGGAACAGCTTGCTCTGAAATGAACCCTTCAAAAGATTCGGTCTGTTGAGTGAGTTCAGTTTGAAAGCCTTGCAGGTCGCCATTGACCGTTTGAAGCTCTTGCAGGGTTTGCCCCACCGCCTGTTCTAGCTCGGTGCCAATGTCTTTTTCGTCCAGGTGGTTGAGTGCGCTCTCAGCCTCCTGCAAGTCTCCTTCTAGCTCAGGAGTCAGTTCATTTAATTTGTCATCAACGGCAGCGATCGCCCCCTTCGTATCCTCCAACTCCTGCACTAATTCCTGCTGGACGGTATCAATTTTTTGTTTGAGTTGCGCGATCGTTTGCTCAACAGAATCCGCTTCGGCAGTGAGTTCGCTTTTGCTGGTGGTGACTTGTTCTAGAAGTGATTGTGCCTGATCGCTAAATGTTGCCCAGGCTTCTTCAAGCTGCTGTTTGAAGTTTGTTAGTTCTGTTTTTGTAGTTTGCAACTGGGTTTGAGTTTGATCCACTTCATCGAGTAGAGCAGACAACTTTCCGGTTGTTTCTGCTGCCGCACTTTGAAAATCTGCCATCGATCGTGTCTCCTAATAACTAATAGGGTTTTCGCCTCAAACTCTATGCCCACGGAAGCGCAAATTTGTCTGCCAGTTCACGGGCATCATCGACACCCTTTTTCAGGGGTTCAATGAGTTCTTTGAGTTCGTCAAACTGAGAATCTAATTCCTCACGCTTTGAAGAAATTTCTCCCTCAACATCTGACAGATCGTCACTTAACCCGCGAATGACTTCTACAACGGGGTCGATCGCACCTTCGATCGTTGATTGCAGAGTTTCAACGTCTTGTTTAGCCGTGTCTAACAATCCGTCCAGTTGTGTCCTCACTGCTTTATCCTGAATATCGGTGAGTTGAGTGTCTAGTTCTTCAATGTCAGTGAAGGCATCTACTACTTCCTGAACTTTACTGTCTACTTCTTTCTGTGCCTGATCGAGTTCATCGGTAAGCTGATTGACTTGAGTGGTGAGCGTAGTTTTCGCGGTTTCGATGCCTTGTTGAACTTCTTGGATTTCTTGGGCGATCGTATCCACTACACCATCCAACTGTTCTTGGCTAGACTGCACTTTGCCGTGTGCCTGACTCAGCATCGTCAGCGCATTTTGCCCTGCTGTTCCAATCGAATTTTGCCCCTCCTCTAGATTGCCCTTGAATTCTGTCAGCTTTCCTTGCGCTTCTTGAAGCTCTGTTGCTAACTCATTTTGTGCGGTTGAAACTTCACTCTTCAAAGATTCAAATTCACTGTCTAGCGATGACACTTCTTCGGTGAGTTGCGATCGCTGATTCGACAATTCTGTTTGCAAACCATCTAACGCCGTTTCAACCTGACTCAGCAGATCTGCTACTTTGTCGTTCATATCATCTAGATGGCTTTCTAATCCATCCACTTCTTCCTGAACTGCCGATAGTTCCTGAACCAAGAGGTTCATTTTTTCCGGCACATCTGTTGCTAGTTGTTCTAATGAAGATGCTGCATCACTCATATTTGACTACCTTACTTTGACTTCTGGACGGAAAGATTCTTGTTCTGAGATGAAATCGTCGTGTTCTAAACTTGATAGTTCGCCTTCTGACACGGAAGATTTTCAATAAGGTGGGCACTGCCACCCTACTAGCTCAAGTGAAGCTCGCGTTCTGCCTGGATTCGACGTTCCTGATGCTGAGGATTATCCTCGTCAAATGGATCTTCCTGAAGAATCACCATAGTTCCTCCGTGCAAATCATATTTTTCTACGCATGTGTGTAAGTTTGTAAATCGTTCACGTCCCAGAAGCTCAATCATTTGTGGTCCAAAGTAAGTGATCCACTCCATCTCAATTGGGTAAGATCTAAAGTTAGCTGTCCTAAGATACTTAGGATGTTTTGAGCGATGAATGGATTTACGATCGTAGATAGAGACATGATCAGCTTGAAAAACTGAGATAAGCTCAGAAAGCAATTCCTTGAGACTTGAAAGCGTAAGAGTCTCGGACTGTAAATGTTTGCTTGAAAACCTTAAGTTGATAACATTGGGTGTAGGGGTTTGTACTAAGTGAATAGTGCTAGAAAACTCAATATCGTTTTTTCCACGCAAGTGAATGACAACAAGGGTTTGATCATCATCAAGCTCTTCTACTGTTGGTGCATTCGACCTCCTGAAAAGTTCTTCATACACTGATTCAATATTAAGTTGATTAGCAGAATCTAGTGGGATAGTACTATCGTTTCCAGTGTAAAGTACTGCTGGAAAAATCAATCTGGTTACCTCAGGGCAAGCTAGCACTGATTTGACTATATCCACTTGTTGAGGGCAAAAGGAAAGGATTCTGACAACGTAATCAACCATTTTTCCCACCTTGTAAATTAGGGTACATACTCAACAGTAATATCTATACTATGGTCACGGAAAGTCTCCTGTAGTGCCTGCGCTGTTTCTTCACTAGCCACACGCCACTCTATTTGTATATCTTCACTGTCAATACCACTGTGTTCTATTGCGGTAATTTGCCGTTGTGCTTGCGGTACAGCTCGTATTTCTCGCCCGAACTCTGAGTTATAGATGCTGTTTTCACCTGCGTTTTTAGCGTCTAGAAGCGTTATTTCACCATTTGGTGCATATTCTATCCAATCAAACTCTGTTTTGCCCGATGGTGCTGTAGGATTTTCTAGGTAGACACCCAAACCTGGCCTACTGCCAGTAACTCGTTCGTCATATGCTGTATCGGCGGCATTGCCTTGACCTGGAGGAGAAGACCCATAGTATGCACTATCTAGCCCTGGCACTCGAACTCCGTCTGCTGGTTCTGGATCTCCGGGTCGTGGTGCTGGTACTCCGCCCTCAGAATCTTCATCTCCAGTCCCAAACCCTCTGCCTTCAACTAAATCTTCAATCTCTTCTCCGATTTCACCTCCAACTGCGCTTCCAACTTCACTTCCAACTTCATCTCCAACAAGTCCTAAAGTAATTCCTCCAACAACCGCTCCAACAACTGTTCCAACTGGTCCAAGGAGGCTGCCAATAGCTCCACCGAGAGCGGCACCTCCTCTAGCACCCAGTGAGCAACCTACTGCACCACCGACAAATTCCCCGATAAGTCCTCCGACATCGCGACCATCATCCCAATCAAAGTCATCTTGACCAACACCACTGAGTATGTCAAGCAATCCTTCTTGTGGAGGTTCTAGTTTGGGTTCAGACATCCCACGGGCTTCTGCCAACAGGTCACTTGCCCTCTGTCGATCGCCCCTTGCTGCATCAATTCGAGCCGTCAAGTCCGCTACACTCATGATGTTTTACCGAAGTAGACAATACTGAACTGGCACGATCGCTAATCAATCCAAGACGATCGCTTAACCAACCATCTCCTTAACCATTTCATCAGCAGCCACCAAAACATTTCCAGCCGTAACGATGTCATGAACGATCGGTTTGATCTCATTCGCAACAGACAAGCCATCCTCAAATGAAGTATTAGCTTCGTTCACTTCGCTGATCAGTTCATCAGTCGCACTGTCTACAACATCATTTACAGCTTCTTCAATCCTGGTTTTAAACTCGTTCTCGCACTCATCCGTAAGGTCAGAAATCACCTCTGAAACATCCTGTTCGTACTGATCAGCTAAATCTTCGGTTTCTTTGCTGAACGTTTCAAACTGTTCTCTCAAACTGGTTTCGCAACGATCGGCCGTGGTTTGAATTTCGCTGGCTTGCTCTTGACGCAGATCTTCACTGAGTTCACTGAAACCTGTTTCAATTTCCTCCCGATGAGTCTCAGTCATATCGCTAATCAATTCATCTAGATCGCTGTCTAGTTCTGACAATGGCTCAACTTGCTGCTGAAACTCCGCAAGCCCCTGATCTAGCGTTTGAAACGCCTGCCGTGTCTCCTCGATCGATTGAGTCAGCGACTCCTCTAGTTGATTTAGCGCATCTGCTGTCTGAGACAGTGCTTGCTCAACTTCGGCGGCTTCTGCCTCAAATTCTGGGATGGCATTTGCCACTTCTTGAAACCCGTCTTGGAGTTCGGCGATCGCTCCTCCACTTTCCTCCAATCCACTTGTAGCTTCTGTCACAGCTTGTTGCCATTCACCCAATTCCTGAACGACTTCCGACTCCGCCCCTTCTAGCGTGTCCTCTGCCTGCTGCAAACTCTGCTCTAGTGCATCTAGATGAGCTTCGATTTCATTCCCCTGACTCAGGGCATCGCTTTCCGATTCCACCTCCGAACACGCATCCTTCAACTGTGTGGCGACTTGCTCAAGCACACCTGACAATCGCTCTAAACTCTCAGCAGTTTCCTCAACATTCTGATCAAGCTCTGCAACTTCTGGCATAATTCATCTCCTTTCAAGCTGAATAGTTAACCGAGTTCTTCTTCAACGTCTTCCAGCACTGGCATGATTTCCTGAATTACAGAAACTGCATCGCCAGCACGATCAATCACTTCACCAAACTTGTCATTCATGCGCTCACAGTCATCAGTTCCCGCCTCACCTGTATTAGTGAAAGCCGTCGCTAATTTCTGGGCAGAAGTTGTAATTTCGCCGCCAATCTCGTTAAACTTCTGCTGAATGGCTGTCATTGCATCATTGGCAGATGTGGTTAGCGCTGTATCTATCTGATTTAGCTGAGTGCTGCTTTCTTGCACCAGATGGTCAAAATCCTGCTGTAAGGTTTGCAGCTTTTCGCCCACTTCTTGCGAGAGCGAGTTGAATCCTTCCATTAAGTTAGTTCTGCGACCCTCAAACTCGCTTTTAGCGGTTTCAACAGTGTTTCCCAATTCCTCAACACCTTGAACCGCCTCATCTTCTAAACCATCCACATCCGCCTCAAATCCCTGTGTCTGTTGAGTCAGACTATCCAAATCTTGTTGAATTTCCCCCGCTTTCGACTCAACCTCCGTCAGCATTGCTTCGGCATGGGTTTTCAAGTCGCTCAACTGAGTTTGAATCTGGTTGGCAAATTGTTCGAGTTGATCCTCAATTCCTTCCGCCTTTTGTCGTAACTCACCGAGATCTTCTTTCGTCGTTTGGAGTTCCGTCTCCAACTTCTGATCCAACTCCGCTAGCTGACTGCCGACTGTTTCAAACCCTGAAAACACCGTTTGTTCCTTCTCAGCGAGGTTTGCAACTAAGTCAGTTGCAAGCTGTTCTAGTTGATTCACTTCGGTTAAAGCGGTGTCTGCTTCCTGAGAAAGCGATTGCATCTGCTCTAGATTTTCGTCAATTAAGGCATTAATGTCTGGCATAGTATGAACCCTACCCCTAACAGAACGAAAAGACGAGGAATGGTCGTTCGTAACCTATGAAAATTGGACGATTGCCTGGAGAAGCTGTTTTTTCATCAGCCTCAATTTATTACACGTCGATCGCGATATTGGCTTAATAGACAAGGTGAAAAATTCTGCATTTCAGCACCACCGCTAACCACTTCCGTAAAACCGACAAAACCAGCAATATTGGTTTGTACACCTTCGATCGGGCGACCACCGCGATCGACCTCTTCGACATAGACACCGGGGGCAAAGTAGTCAATCGCCATAGCGTTAGCCTTCCTTGATGAAGTAACGGGTTAAGTATGGATCTGTGTGAGTCATGGATACTTGTAAGACGTGGAAATGTGTGAAACACTCCAGGTAGGAACTGTGGATTGTAATGCTGGAGGGTTGCTGAGGGCTTACAAGGAGAGATAGATAATCAAAAAAGTTGGCTATGCAGTTTCATTGAAGCCGTGTTTTTCAATCATCAAGGAAATCCTTGAGCAACTCTAGACACCTCTTGACGAAAGGTAATAACAGTGAAGCTCAACGCGGTGCGATCTGGGGGAACCAGATTGTTCAAAGTCCTCCAGAATCGGGAAATTTAGGGGGCGAACTCTGGCAGGTATGACAACGAGAAGTTTATTCGGAGGTCTAATATCGGCAATGGTGATACCAGTTGAGGGTTTTGGGTCGTGTTTCCGATAAGGAGAAATTCTTGCAATTGCTCAGTGACGATCGCCGATGAATAGGATATGGTAACGATTCGTGTAAAAACGGGCCATTTGCCCTGAAGCTTAACGATCGTCACTATGCGAGTGAAATGGACATTGCTTTTGTTGATCGTTTGGAAGAACTGCTTGAGAATTGGACATAACATCTTTCTCTGTAATCCAAGGTGGAGACAAATGAAAGAAGTTGGGCTTGAGACTAACATCGTGCATTTCTTGATGAAAGACTTCCAGCGTGGAAGCAGATAGCGGCGGCACGATTCTGCCCCAGTCCGCAGGCACCATTCGTCCAGCCTCAGCTTCTCGCTGCCCGTGCCGCATGAACTGAGCAGAAGCCGTGTGATGATCCACGATCGTCACACCACAGGTCGTAAACGAATGTAAAACAGCCCGATTCAGTTCAATCAACGCCCGATCTTGCCACAGCGACAATTTTGAGCAAGTATTCAACCCCATGCGTTCAGCAACGACAGGTAACAGGTTGTAGCGCTTCACATCGCCAAAATTGCGGGCACCAATCTCAGCGCTCATATACCAACCATTGAAGGGAGCAGCAGAATAGGAGATTCCACCAATTTCTAAGCGCCAGTCTGAAATAGTCGGAAGGGCGTGCCATTTCAACCCCAGTTCTGCAAACCAATCATACTCAGGATGAGCGATGGGTACTTCCATCACAACGTCTGGCGGTAGTTCAAACCACTGCGGCTTCTGACCCGGCATTTGAATAATCAGGGGTAAAACATCAAAGGGAGTTCCTTGTCCTTGCCAACCAAAATGTTGACAAATTTTGGTGAGTTTCACCTGGTCAGGATCACCGACGATCGTGCCATCCGTTTGACGATAACCTGCATAGCGAATCAGCAGCGGATTCCAAATGCGAATGCCGGATTGTCCAGGTAGATCCGGTGCAAAAACACTAATAGTAGAACGAATATTACCCCCGTTGGTTGCCAGTTGAATGTGTTCGACGATCGCGGCGAAAATCTCCTCTGCGGTTGTGAGATGCCGCAAATCTCGCACAGTCAACGACTCCCAAAAGATGCGTCCAATGCAGCGCGAGCTATTGCGCCAAGCGACTTTTGCCCCATACGCTAGTTCCTCTTCTGTCTGCCAGTAGGTGCGTGAGCGGCGATAGTCTTGATGAATTTCTGCAAGGCGCTTCTGTAACTGCGATTCTAGTAACCACTGCTCTTGATGAAACAAGCGTAAGTAGTCGATCGCTTCGAGTAGCAGTGTTGGCAATTCTACCTGTTCAAACTGCGCGGGCGATCGCGGGCAGAAGTCATTGTTGGGTTCTATCATAAATGGCACTAAGGTACTTTTGTCATCACGTCAGAAGTAACCGTTTCAAGGGAGCCACGCGGTTCTTTCAGAAAGAACGCACATAGACTCGCGCAGATCAAAGCTGCGATACCCATGCTGTAGAACAACGTTTGCACATTGCTCAAACTGTAAATCAGCAAATAAACGACCCCTCCGACATTGCCATAAGCACCCACACTGCCCGCAATTTGCCCCGTTACAGGCTTGCGGATTAGTGGCACGATCGCAAACGTTGCTCCCGCTCCAGCTTGGACAAAATAGGCAGCGAGCATGGTAAACACGATCGCGACTACCAAACTTGAGTTCTGATTAAGCTGACCCATCAGCAAATACCCGATGCCAATGACGATCGTTAAGCCTGTCATGACCCACTTGCGGCTACCCCAGCGATCGGAAATCCAGCCGCCGCTTGGACGAGAAATTAGATTCAGCACTGGATAGCTGACTGCTACCAAACTAGCGCTCACAGGATTCAGCCCAAAAGTCTGTTCAAACCAAGCGGGCAAAATTGACAATACAGCAATCTGCGAACCAAAATTAGTGAAATAGGTGAAGTCTAGTAAGGCAACCTGACGCACCTGGTAGCGCTGATTCAAGGGATAGTGCTGACTGGGTTGCAAAAAGTCTGAACTCAAAGGATTGAGCGACCCGACCACTTCCCGATTCACTTGCCATCCTTTGTAGAACTGCACTGTAGCAAGGAGCGCCAGAGCTACCCAGATTAACTCTACTTGCCTGCGATCGAGAAAGTGAACATTGGCTTGAGCCAAAGGGTAGGTCAGTAGTCCTAGCGAAATCAGTAAGCCCAAATCTAAAAATGACATCGCCCAGAAGCTACGACGGCTGGTTACTTCTAAGCCGCCGTTTCGCTGTGGACGCTGATAAACCTCACCGGGAGGAGTGTCCTGAGTGTAGCGAAAATAAATATTGCTATATGCCGCTGTCACTAAGCCAATGATGCTAATGGCGAATCGCCAGTTCAGTGTTCCAGCACTGAAAACCGCACCTACGACTGCTAAAGCTGGCAGAAATAACTGAGCCGCCGCTGCACCGAAATTACCCCAACCGCCATAGATGCCTTGCGCCAGACCAATCTCTTTCGACGGAAACCACTCTGCCACCATACGAACACCGACCACAAATCCGGCTCCCATAATGCTGTTAATCAGACTACTCCAGACCAGTTGATTAAAATCGTGAGCCGTCACGGTGAGGAGACAAGGCACGATCGCAAACACCAACAGTCCCGAAAACGTTAGTCGCGGCCCGTAGCGATCAAGCACCATGCCAATCACGATCCGGGCAGGAATGGTCAGTGCCAAGTTACAGATTGCTAATACCTTAAGCTGGGGTATCGTCAGTTGGAGTTCCTGCTGAATGGTTGTTGCAAACGGAGCAAAGCTAAACCAAACCACAAATGACAGGAAGAAGGCGAACCAAGTGAGGTGCAGAATGCGGTAGCGATCGCGAAACGACAGTAGACCCTGGAGCATAAGAAATCTCCTTGAAGGATTTATGGCAGCAAGCAGCATAAACAATGATGAAGTTCATGATGGAACTCATCAAAAATGCCAAATGATTTGTGGTGTAAGTTTTTGGGTAGAAAAAATGTACGCGCTAAGATTCGCAGAAGTAAAGTCTCAAGTATTGAATAAGTCAAATATAATTCTTGAGAGTTGAGCTACTTTTACAAAATTAGGTCAATCAATCCCTCGATCTAGTCTGCCCTAGCAGCCCACTAAAGGGTTGTGTTCAGTGCAACTCACCGAACTCGTTTATTGATGATCCGACATCTTAGAGATGCTAGTTTTGAGGCTCTATCTAGTCCGAATTGAGCGATATCCAGCGGATTCAGACGACATCGTGCTGCTGCTGCTTGACGTCGGGCTCTATCTAGTTCCTCCTGAGAGAGAGGACGAGGCGGAGGTGTATGCACAAACCAGCCTCCTGCGATACTAGGTTGAGCGAGTACGGAAAATGACGTGGATACCAAGCCTAGTACCACAGCAACCAGTATTTTCTGCTTCAGCATAATGTTAGCCATCTTTCTTTTTTCTCCTTGTAGGGTAGGAACTTACAGCTTGCCGAACTAGAACCGACGAGCTTCACTAACTTCTCAAAGTAGAGCGATTGCGAAGGGTTTGTTCCCTTTACTGATTCAAGCAGTTGAAATTATGTTGAAAACAACTGCTCTATGTGTTGAACCGCCTTCACTGTAAAAGCTCTATTTGCAGTTCTCTTTTGAAAATCGTCTTGAATCCGGGTTAACGAAAGAGTTTTTGCTTTCGTACCTTCATCATGGCGTTTAGCCTCAAATTTTGAAACCCATAAATCTCATACAAAATCTCATACAAAATCTCATACAAAACTCATCAGCGGTTGATTTACGGCTCTAACCCTTGCTCGATCCACGTCTGATGTTCTTTCGTTTCAGATTGCTTCAAGTACTCGATCGCAATGCGTCCTGCTGTCGGGTCAACTCGTCGCGCTGCTAGCAATAATGCCAGAGTGCGACGAAACTGAAGGCGATCGCGCTGCTTATTGATCACAATGACGATGGCAATCACGGCTCCCCAAAGGCCCAATAGCGCAGGCACCACAGGTATCCACCACCCTGATAGAAACGCCAGATAACAACTTCCCACAAGCCCGCCACTCGCCAGTAGGATGCCGATCGTTAGATTGATCGGCGATC